>JAUILJ010000725.1 GCA_030433055.1 Polyangia bacterium | reverse complement strand
AACATCTCGGACGAGTACGCCATCCCGATGACCAGCGGCGACTCGCTGTTCGACTCGGTCCCTTTTCGCACCTTCCTGATGGATCGCGAGACGGGCACTGACCTTGGCCGCATCAACCACGGCGCGTGGGACTTGGTGTTACATCCCCACGGATACTTACACTGGCCTGGGCGCCTGCGCCCGCCCTTCGCGCCACCACGCTTCCCAGGCGACGAACGCCGCACGGGCCTCTCGCTGGTGTACTGCGGGTTTCGCCCTCACCCCCCTCACCCCGAGCGACCGCTCCGCATCAGCTCGGGGCGGGAGGACTCCGCAAAGGCCTACACGCCACAGGAGCTCCCGTTTCACCTGGTCAGCTTGAAGACCGACGGGCCCCAGGTGCTCGGTCGCATCGACACCACGAGCCTGGAGCTCCTGGTCGATCCCACGCGCCTGGTGGCACCTCACGGCGGCTACCTGTGCATCGTCGCCGCGAATGGCGAAGCGTACGCCGAGTGCGACCTGGTCTATGTTCCTCCGGGAACCACTCTCGAGACCGAAGGTATCGAACGCGCGCTGTGGTTCAGCGACGCCGAACGTGACGCTGAACCCCCGACGCTGGTCTGGGACGAAGCGCCGGAGCCCGACTTCCTGCCCTACGAAGAGGCACCGCCCGGCGCGCTACCGTTCGAGCATGGCGACCTCAGGGTGGAAGCCATCGATGACACCGTCGCCCGGGTTTCGATCGGCGACCGCTCGAGCGACGTGCCCCGCTACTGGCTCGCGCGCTTCTTGTTTCGCCTGGGCCTCCACGGCTATCAGATCGGCTACCTCGAGACCTACGGCGGCTTCTTCTACGACGACCAGGCTGGCCACCGCCTCGGGGTTCGGGGGTTAGGCGCACAAGACATCGCACCACAACACATTCGCGAGACGGTGGAGCGCTTGTATCGCGCCGTCGCTCCGCCCGGCTACGTGGAACGACTGAGTTAGCGCTTCCTGGCTCCGCTGAGCAGACGAGGCCCTACTCTGTCGTTTCCTCCGGGCAGTACTCGAGGATATCCCCCGGCTGGCACTGCAAGAACTCGCAGATCTTGCTCAGCGTCTCGAAGCGCACGCCCTTGACCTTGCCCTGGCGGAGCAAGCTCATGTTCGCCTCGGTGATACCGACGTGCGCCGCCAAGTCCTTGGACAGGACGCCTCGCTTGGCCATCACCTCGGCCAGCTTCACGCGGATGGGCACGGGAGGAGACTACACGAACTCCGAGTTCTCTTGCTGCAAGCGTCTCGCCTCCGCCAGCAGCGCCGAGAACAGCCAGGTGCCACCGGCGCAGAGCAGCCCGAAGACTTGCCCCGAGCCGACGCCCACGGAGAACAGCCCTTGCCCCTCGGGCGCGCCATAGCTCAACACCAGGGAGCAAACGGAGGGCAACACCAGGCCGGCCAGCGCTGACCCCAGCATCAGCGCCGCGAAGCGCCGCAGCCGCCGAATGGTGCTCGCCTCGAAGTACTCTCCTCGAGCCACCGCGGCGAACGCCTTACCCAGCTGGAACATACCCAGGGTAACCAGTAGCACCGGCGTCAACGCCAGCACCACGCTTGCCACCTCTTGCCACACGGCAATGTAGCTGAGTGAGCGAAAGCCCATCGCACGCGCCAGATCTTCCCGAGACAGTCGCATGCGCGAGAAGAACGTGGCCAGCAGGAGCCCTGGCCCCAGGAGCCAGCAACCGACACTAGCGATTCGGCTCAAGCGAATGAACCTGCGGGGTAGGCCTTGTTGGTGTTTCGAGTCGGTCATCTTGGCTCAGAGTTCTGGGGAGCGAGCCTCAAGGCTTCTCGGAGGCGAGCTTCAGGTCCATCGTGGCGAACGAGCCGCGCTGCTTGGTGACCCCGAAGCCGAACGAGAACGCGCCGCGCACCTGGTCGAAGTTCTTCCCGTCGAGGCTGAGTCTTGGCGGGGAGTCCTCGGTGATCAAGAGCCACAGCTTGCGTTTCGCGACGAGCTTCGCAGTGCCCTCGGTGTTCAAGGCGACCACGTCACCGTGAGTCGTGACGTCGAGGGGCACGCTCTCGCCTGCTTCGAACACGAGCAAGAGCGGGAGCTCTACGGGACCTGCGGCTCCGAGTTGGCTCGCCGCGATGGGCTGCGGCAGCGCTGGTGTCGACGCGCATCCGGCGCAGATCAGCAGCAATGCGAGAACCAAGGTACTAGAGCGAGACATGTGTTTCCTGCTTTCGATAGCGGCGCGCCGCGTTTCCGCGATGCAACCAAACGCGCGCCCCACACCTCCGAAGCGCGCGCGCACGTCGGCCTACGTCGCGGTCCGGTGAGATCTGGGGCGACCTGGGTTTTGGGTGAGAGTGGAAGACGTCGCACGTCAGCGCCGCCTCGGTGTATTATTGTTTTACAATAACTTCTTTCTGTCAAACAATAACTATGCGCCCAACGGAAACCACCGCGAAGCAGCGCGCCTCACCCCCGAAAATCCAGGTCGAGCTGCGGCGGCGGCAACAATCCGGCTTTCTCCTGGCGTGACCCAGGTGGGGCATGGCATAGCGCGTCGCCCTCGAGGAACGTCATGCCCCTTCATCCCCGCGAAAAGCTCCGTAACATCGCCATCATTGCCCACGTCGATCACGGCAAGACCACGCTGGTCGACGCCATGCTCCGTCAGACGGGCGTCTTCCGAGTCAACGAGGCGGTCACCGATCGCATCATGGACTCGAACGATCTCGAGCGTGAGCGCGGCATCACGATCTTGGCGAAGAACGCCAGCGTTCGCTACGGCGACTACAAGATCAACATCATCGATACGCCCGGCCACGCCGACTTCGGTGGCGAGGTGGAGCGCACGCTGCGCCTGGCCGATGGCGCGCTGCTCCTGGTGGACGCCGCCGAGGGACCCCTACCTCAGACCCGCTTCGTGCTGGGCAAGGCCATCGAGCTCGGGATGCCGATCATCCTGGTGATCAACAAGATCGATCGCCAGGACGCGCGGCCAGAGACGGTGCTCGACGAGGCCTTCGACCTGTTCTGCGATCTGGACGCCAGCGACGAACAGGCCGCCTTCCCGGTGCTCTACGCCATCGGCAAGGACGGGATGGCGAAGAAGGAGCTGGAGGACGAGCTCGTCGATCTCGAGCCGCTGTTCAAGACCATCCTCGAGGTGGTGCCCTCTCCCAAGGGCGACGTGGAAGCGCCCATGCGCATGTTGGTCAACAACATCGTTCACGATGACTACGTCGGTCGCCTGGCGCTGGGACGCCTCGAGCGCGGCAAGCTTGCCGTAGGGCAACGCGTCAAGTGCATCGAGGAGGCCTCGAGCGAGGAAGAGAAGATCGGCACGCTCTACGGCTTCGAAGGCCTGCAGCGCGTGAAGATCGACGAGGCGGGTGCGGGCGACATCGTCGCGGTGGCAGGCTTCAAGGACGTACAGATCGGCGACACGCTGTGCGATCCGCTCCACGCCGAAGCGCTGCCGCGCATTCAGGTGGAGGAGCCGACGATCAAGATCACCTTCTGCGTCAGCACCTCCCCCTTCGCGGGCAAGGTCGGCAAGTGGGTCACCTCGCGGCACATCCGTGAGCGCCTGCTCAAGGAGACCAAGCGCAACATCGCGCTGCGCGTGGAGCCGACGGCAGAGCCCGACGTGTTCACCGTCTACGGCCGTGGCGAGCTGATGCTCGCTGTCTTGGCCGAGACCATGCGGCGCGAGGGCTACGAGTTCTGCATGGGCATGCCCGAGGTCGTCGTGCGTGAGATCGACGGCGTGAAGTCGGAGCCGATGGAGCGCGTCGTGGTGGACGTGCCCGAAGAGTACGTCGGAGCGGTGACGACGCGCCTCGGCGAGCGCAAGGGCATCATGACCAAGATGAACAACCTGGGTCACGGCCGCGCGCGCATCGAGTATCGCATCCCTTCCCGCGGGCTGATCGGCTTCCGCTCGAGCTTCCTCTCGGAAACTCGCGGCACCGGCCTCTTGAATACCTTGTTCGACGGCTGGGAGCCCTACGGCGGCCCGATGCTGCGCCGCCCGTGTGGCGCCATCGTCGCTGACCGCGCCGGCGTCGCCACGCCCTACGCGCTCTTCCACATCGAACCCCGCGGCGTGCTCTTCGTACCCGCCGGCACTGAAGTGTACGAGGGCATGATCATCGGCGAGCACAACCGCGCCAACGATCTCGACGTGAACATCACCCGCGAGAAGAAGCTGACGAACATCCGCGCGTCGGGTCGCGACGAGAACGTGATTCTCTCTCCGCCTCGCGTGCTCGGCATCGAAGACGCCCTCGAGTGGGTGGACCGCGACGAGCTGGTGGAGATCACTCCGGTCGCGGTGCGCGTGCGCAAGCGCATCCTGGCGTGCAACCGCCGCCCGAAGCGCGACGACGATCGCGCAGCGTGAGGTTCCGCGCCCAGGCGGCGCAAACCAGCGCTTCGACCTAGCCCACACGCAGCTCCCCAGCTAGCCCGCCAGGATCTGCCTCGCGAGCTGATCAGCACCGTTCTGCTGCATGACGTAGCCGCGCGCGTTGCGCATGCGCGGCGATTGATCGTCGATTCCGCGAGAGAACGCGTGCAGCTCGGCGCGCTCTGCGAGACCGAGCCAGCGCGTCTCCCAGAACAGGCCATAGCCAGC
>JAUILJ010000724.1 GCA_030433055.1 Polyangia bacterium | reverse complement strand
AGCCGGCGAGCGACGGCAGCATGACCTTCGCAAGGAACGCTCGCGTCGGCGTACTGCGACAGGACCGCTTCGAGGATGACTCTCAGCGCATCCTCGACGTCGCCATGAAGGGCGACCAGGACGTGTACGACGCCCTGCGTGAGCAAGAGACCTGGGACGAGGACAGCCACATCGACCCCGACCGCATCGCGCACATCACCGAGGTTATTTCCGCGGGGGATGGGTACACCTTGGAGTCACGAGCCAGCCAGGTGTTGGTCGGGCTAGGCATTCCCGACTCGGCGCTCACGCGCCCCCTCTCCACCCTGAGCGGCGGCTTCAAGCTTCGGGTCTTGCTGGCACAAACGCTGGTAGCTCGACCGGATATCTTGCTCCTGGACGAGCCGACGAACCACCTGGACATCCTGAGCATTCGCTGGCTCGAAGGCTTCTTGAAATCCTACAAGGGCTGCGCGGTGGTGATCAGCCACGACATTCGCTTCTTGGACGCGGTCTCCACCCACATCCTGGACGTGGACTACGGGACGGTCACGGCCTACAAAGGCAACTACGCGGCCTTCTGCCACCAGAAGGAAGAAACCCGCATCCGCAAGGAAGCGGAAATCGCCAAGAACGAGCGCATCATCGCGGAGAAGAAGGCCTTCGTGGAGCGCTTCGCAGCGAAGGCAACCAAGGCGCGCCAAGCTCAGAGCCGCGTCAAGCAGATCGAGAAGATCCAGGTCGAAGAGCTTCCGAAGAGCAGCCGCAGGTACCCAAAGTTCAACCTCAAGCAGAAGCGCCCAAGCGGCAAGGACGTGCTCGAGGTCGAGGGCCTGAGCAAGGCGTACGGCAAGAACCAGGTGCTTCGAGGAGTCGACCTACGCATCCGCCGCGGCGAGCACGTCGCGGTGATCGGCGCCAACGGGCTGGGCAAGTCCACGCTGCTCAAGATCCTCGTAGACCGCCTGGAGTCCGACGCCGGCAAGGTGAACTGGGGCCACGAAGTGCAGATTGGCTACTTCGCACAGGACCACAAGGACCTGCTCTCGGAGCCGAAGCAGACCACCCTGAACTTCCTCTGGGATACCTGTCCTCAGGAAGGCACCAGCTACGTCCGGGGCATGCTCGGCCGAGTGCTGTTCAGCGGTGAGGAAGTGGAGAAGCCGCTCGAGGCGCTGAGCGGCGGCGAAGCCGCGCGGCTCGTCTTCAGTCGCATGATGGTGCAACAGCCCAACGTGCTGGTGCTCGACGAGCCCACCAACCACCTCGATCTCGAGTCGATCGAATCGCTGGTCAAGGCCCTCAAAGATTACGACGGCACCCTGTTGTTCGTGAGCCACGATCGCTGGTTCGTCGATCAGCTCGCGACTCGTGTGATCGAGATCAAGGCCGACGGCATCGTGGACTTTCCTGGGACCTATGCGGAGTACCTGGAGCGGGAAGGCAACGACCACCTCGACGCGGACCAAGTGGTGCTCAGAGCGAAGAGCGAGAAGGAGCCCAAAGGCGACGCCAAGCCCAAGACGGTTGCCCCCTCACCCCCGCCCGATCCCGATGCGGGGCTGAGTCGTGAAGAGCGACGCAGGCGAGCAAACAAGCGCAAGGCTCTACCCAAGAAGCGCGACGAGCTACTGAGCCAGATCGAGAGCACGGAGTCACGCAAGGCCGAGATCGCGGCCAAATATTGCGAGCCTGGGTTCTTCGAGAACACGCCCGAGCCCGAAGTCAACCAGCTCCGCCGGGAAGAAGCGGAGATCGAGAGCCGGCTAGACCGCCTGATGAGCGAATGGGAAGGCGTCGAAGCCGAACTCTCCGAGCTTGGCATGGCTTAGATCCCTCGCCCGGATTCACCCATGGTAAAAAGCTCAGGCAACGGCGGCGCGGGCAACGCGGGACCACTGTCGCCAGCCGCCGCTGGCGCAGGTGTCGGTAGTGGCGCCGAGGACCCTGTATTCGCGTTGTTCGAGCAACTGTATCGCCTCGGCACTCGGCGCGATCTGCAGGGGCACCCGCGCCCGCTGGGCGGTTGGGACATGGGCGCCGACGAGGTCCCCTGAGAGGGCTGAACAGGCACTGAGCAAACGTGCTATGCGAGCGGCATGTCGACGGACGCTTCTCGCAAGCCAATCCCAAGCAACCCTGAGATCAACGAGCTTGAAGAGGCCCCGGAGATCGAGGTGCTGGACACAGGCGACCGACCGACACTGGAGCTGCCGCCAATCCGGCTACACGACGCGGCGCCCATGAGCGAGTACCAGCGCTACATCAAGCAGCTTGAAGAGCACCACGGCTGGACCGGAGTCAACCTGATCGAGAATTGCTTCTTGATGGGTGAGGAAGTGGGCGAGCTTTTTAAAGCCGTACGGAAAGTCAAGGGGTTCTACGACCAGGCCGACGCTCCAGAGGAGGAGCGGGCAGAGCTAGTCGCCAACGTGGGCGAGGAGATCGTGGACGTCTTGAACTACCTCTTGGCCATCGCCAACCGTCTCGACATCGACGTCGAGCGGGCATTCATCGAGAAGAACACCAAGAACCTGAGCCGCAGCTGGAAGGCCTGATCCCTGCGGTAAGGGAGACTCGGCGCGTGACGTACCCTCGCCTGGCGATCGAATACTGTACTCAGTGCCGCTGGCTGCTGAGGGCCACGTGGTTGGCCCAGGAGCTGCTCACGACCTTCCCGACCGAGCTCGCCGAGGTCGCGCTGATCCCGGGGAGCGGCGGGGTGTTCCGAGTCACGTTCGTTGACGCGGCGGGCTCCCAGCCTGAGCTGCTCTTTTCGCGCAAGGAAGCGGGCCGCTTCCCGGAGCCCAAGGACATCAAACAGCTGATTCGAGATCGGGTCGATCCCGATCGCGATCTGGGTCACTCGGATCGCAGGTAGCTTCGCGAGCTTTCGTCACGTCGACGAACCGAGAACCTCTCGGTTACCCTGGATGCATGACTCGGTACCTCTCGCTCCTGCTCGCCGCAGTCTTTGGCCTGGGTTTGGGCTGCGGCGGCTCGGTCTCCGACCAGAGCGACTCAAGTGGAGGCGCTGGCGGCACCTCCGCCGCTTCCGGTGGAAACGCTGGCAGCGCCGGTACAGCCTTCGACTGCACCACCTTGGATCAGCCAGGCTGCGCAGCCGAGGCCGCATGTGCCAGCGTTTGGCGCAACGACATCATCGTCGAGATGGCCGGGCCGCCTCCCCCCGCCATCGGTGGCGCACCGGAAGATCCGTGCTGCATCGGCTGTGAACAGACCGAGTGTGTGTCATGTCACCAACCGCGTTTCGTAGGCTGTCGCCTACGGAGCAGCGCCTGCAAGTGGACCGAGGCTGAGCTCTGCGGCTACCTCGACGGCGACTCCTGTCCCGAGTGACGGCGCCGGCCGACCTGCAGTCGGGGTAGCAGCCAGCGGCGAGGAAAGACGCGAGCGGCGGCGAGGACACAGCGCGGAAACCCTCCGCATCCAAAGTCCAGCGCTGCGCGCCTCGGGTTGGCTGATACACTGACCTTGAGTGCCGCGCACCCGGGTGCGGAGGGAGGCGCTCGGCTGTTGCCGCTGGGGAAGCGGCACGGCACCCGCGACGCGATGGGCGAAGAACTCTGGATTGGCGACTATCTCACTCACGACCGGCTGGGCCGTGGCGGGATGGGCGTCGTCTATCGCGCAACCCACCGCAGGTCTGGGCGCCATGTCGCGCTGAAGACCGTGAACGCCGCGAGCGAGTTCGCCTTCGCCTCTCTGCGGCGCGAAATCCACGCGCTGTCTCGAGTCAACCACCCGGGTATCGTACGGGTGCTCGACCAGGGCGTGCACGGCGGCTTGCCCTGGTACGCGATGGAGCTGATCGAGGGCCGCACCCTGCTCAGCCACGTCTTCGACTCCGCCGCGTTCCCCCACCCCGAGTCGTCGGGGGTGTGGGGAGCGGAGACGATCACCGACGAGCCCAGCTCGGTGTCACCGGAGAGCTTCGCCCCGACCCAGGTGGCTGACAGCCACGCGCTGGGCATTCTGGCTCCTGGCGCGGGCGCAGCGACGAGCAGCCAGCACCCAGCGTTCTCCGAGCTGCCCCCGGGGATGCCTCCGCTGATGGAGCGCGTGCAAGCCGCGCTGCCGATCCTGTCCCGACTGTGCTCGGCTCTTGCGTTCCTGCACGGCGAAGGCATCGTGCATCGAGATCTCAAGCCGGAGAACATCATTATCCGCGGGGATCAGATGCCGGTGCTGGTGGACTTCGGTATCGCCTCGGAGTTTTCTGGTTCGCGGGGGCGGGACGCCCTGGGCGATACGAGCACTGCGATGGGCACAGCCGCCTACATCGCGCCGGAGCAAGTGCGCAACGAGCTGGTCGACGCGCGCGCCGACCTGTACTCCCTCGGCTGTATTCTGTACGAGCTGGTGATGGGCCGCCCGCCTTTCCTCGCGGACTCCGTTGGCAACCTGCTCCGGGCGCAGCTGTACGAGCCACCCACCCCACTGATCGAGCTCGAGCCGAGCACGCCTCAGGGCCTGAACGACCTGGTGATGCGCCTGCTGGCCAAGCATCCATCGCGCAGGCTCGGCTACGCGCTGGACGTGAAACGCAGCCTGATGGAGCTGTTCCAGGACGTCGTGCCGTCGTCCATCGGGCCCGCGCCGTCGGCCTATCTGTATCAACCGGAGC
>JAUILJ010000723.1 GCA_030433055.1 Polyangia bacterium | reverse complement strand
GATCTGGGTCCAGCTTCACCGCGGCCTGGTAACGCTCGAAGGCACGACTATCCCCGGCGAGATCGAGCGCCGCAGCAGCGGTCAGTTGATACATCGGATCTTGGGCGACCTTCTTGTCCCACTTGCTGAGCAACGCAGCAGCGCCCGCCAGGTCGCCTTCCGCCATGAACGAAGCAACCTGCCCAAACGCTAGCTTCTCCTCTGGCACCTCCACGCTGCGAGCACGGTGAATGGCGGCATCGATACCGGGCGCCTCTCCTGGGCCCATCAACGCGTTGAGCACTCGATTCTCCAGCCACAGCCGCGCAGCCCTCTGATTGCGCGAGTCCAGCTCGAAGACCGTGTTCAGCTTGCCATCGGAGGCCGCCAGGTCGCTGAGCTTGCCATCATGCAACATGTTGCTCACCTCGTCGGTGAGCGCCTCGGCCTGAGCCTCACGCTCGGCTCGCACTTTCTGGGTGTAGACGAAGCCGCCGCTTCCTCCGACGCCGACCAGGAACGCCAGGATGGCCAGCGTCCACACTCCGCGGCTCTTCTCCTTGGGAGCTCGCTCCCACGCTGGCGGCGCACCGCCACCCTTCTCGTAGACGCCCACGACGGCCAGGTGGTCGAGCACGTGCTCGGCGCTGACCGTTGGCGAGTCATCGATTTCGACCTGAAGCGCAGCCCGCGCACCCGCCGGGGCGACGTATGCGGCGGTGGCTGGAGGAGGCTGACCGAGCCCTGGGATCTGGGGCGCGAGCTGCGCGCGCACCGCTGGGGAGAGCTCGAGCGTCGGTTGACCGTCGCTCAACGAGTGCGATACACTATTTCCGCGAGGCAAATCAATAGGTGGCAGCGGCGCCGGAGTCGGCTGAGCCGGCCGCGGTGAGTGCGCCGCAACGGACTGGGCGGTGGGAGAAGTGGCGACCTGGGGAGCGGGGGCCGGCGCGGCGCTAGCGCTCGACCCAAGGCCCGGAAGCGGCGGTGGTGTGCTCTTCGGCAACGGGGGTGGCGTGCTCTTTGGAGGCGCCGCTGGCTCGAAGGCGCCAGGCAGCGGCGGCGGCCCCGCCGACAGCGGGCGGGCACCTGCTGCGTTGCTGGCAGCGCCGAGGGCTGCACCGGGGCTCACCCCCAACCCCAGGGGAACCTTGGGCGCCCTTGGCAGACCCGCGGCCGGATCCGGGGGTGACGCGGCTGGCGCCCGTGGAACGGGGTGGGCCGACGGGTGCTTGTCCAGCTGCCAGTTGGCGGCGGAGTCCATGACCGTGGTCGGATCGTCGAAGCTGAGAGCATTTCCCCGCGGATTAGTGACTTCGTCACTCATGCTGCCGGCGCGCGGCGTCACCGTGGGCGGTGGAATGGAGTTCTTCTTCGGCAGCGTGCGGGCGACTTCCGTCGCGACGGCTTGAATGCCTACGCGCTTCTGCAGCGCGACGTACACGGTGGCTCGCTCGTGCCAGAGCTGAGTGCTGGCGTCTTGGCTACCGAGTTGAATGGCGCGTGCCAGCACCTTTTCGGCGCGCATGGCGTCACCTCGGCGTAGCAACACCTCACCCAAGTAGCGGAAAGCACGCGCGTCTCTGCCATCCGCCTTGCCTGCGCTGACGAGCGCGGCTTGGGCTTCCGGTAGCAGCTGGGCGTCGAGGAACATGCGCCCGACGGCCAACATCACTTGTGGATCGTCGAGGTGCCACGTCTGAGCGTTGGTGCCGACCTCACGAATCAGATCCTCCATGCCCGCGGTAGTGCTCAAGAAAGAGCAAAGCGCGACTGTCGCATCTGCGTCGGGGTTAGCTCGCCACTTTCCAATCATCTCGTCGACGGCACCCATCGGGGCCAGCATACCCACGTCCGCGCGTACTAGAAAAGCTGGGCGATCAGTTGGGGGCTCGCGCACTCATGCGTGGGCGGAAACCCACATGCAATCCAGGGACGACCTCCGGAGCCTCGAGCCGGGCTCACCAGCGTCACACTCGGCAAGATCTGCGGGCCGGGGTTTTCGCGGAGACCTCCTGCGTGCTAGAGGCAGGCGCGAAAACGCTGTCGGCACGCACGGGGCGAGCTGCTCCCGAGCTGTCTGCCGCGGTTTCCTCCCCCCAGTATTCGTCCGAGGACGCGCCCCCAAGGGCGCTGGTCGGCTTACTAGCCGACACGAACCTCCCCAAACGTGCGTCCCCGTGACGCGGAGAGCGAAGGTCGAGCGATGTGCGGCGTGTTTGGCATTTACGGCCACGGTGAAGCGGCGAACCTGACCTACCTTGGCCTCCACGCGCTCCAGCATCGCGGTCAGGAGAGCGCGGGCATCGTCACCACGGACGGAAAGCAGCTGTTCGCGCACCGCGCCATGGGCCACGTGATCGACGTGTTCCCCCAGGAACAGCTCGCGCGACTTCACGGCGGGAGCGCCATCGGCCATGTCCGCTATTCGACCGCCGGAGGCTCGTTCCTCAAGAACGCGCAGCCGATCGCGGTCGAGTACTCCCGGGGTTCCATCGCCATCGGCCACAACGGCAACCTGACGAACGCCGAGCGACTGCGGGAGAAGCTCGAGGCTCAAGGCTCGATCTTCCAGAGCGCCAGCGACACCGAGGTCATCGTGCACCTCGTCGCCCGCAGCACCCAGCGCGCCGTCGAAGACCGCGTCGCCGATGCCCTCAATCAGGTCGAAGGTGCTTTCTCGCTGTTGGCGCTCAGCCCGGACACCCTGGTCGCCGTGCGAGATCCTCGCGGAATCCGCCCGCTGTGCTTGGGCATCGTCCCGGGAAGCCCCAATGCTCACGTCGTCGCGAGCGAGAGCACCAGCTTCGACCTGATTGGCGCGGAGTTCGTGCGGGAGATCGAGCCGGGCGAGATGATCGTGATCAATGCCAACGGCCTGAAGAGCTCCCGGCCCTTCGAGAGCAAGCCGCCCAAGCTCTGCATCTTCGAGTACGTCTACTTCGCGCGGCCCGACTCCACGATCGACGGCATCAGCGTCTACGAGGCACGGAAGAACCTGGGCCGGAAGCTGGCGATGGAGCACCCGGTCGAGGCTGACGTCGTGATCCCCGTGCCCGACTCCGGCGTCCCCGCGACCATTGGCTACGCCGAACAGGCCGGGCTGCCTTTCGAGATGGGGCTGGTGCGCAGCCACTACATCGGGCGTACCTTCATCGAACCGGAGCAGCGCATCCGCCATTTCGGCGTGAAGCTCAAGCTGAACGCAATTTCCCGTACGCTAAAGGGGAAACGCATCATCGTGGTGGACGACTCCATCGTTCGGGGCACGACCAGCCGCAAGATCGTCAAGATGCTGCGGGACGCTGGGGCCCGGGAGGTCCACTTCCGCATCTCGAGCCCGCCCAACAAATGGCCCTGCTACTACGGCATCGACACGCCGACGCGCAGCGAGCTGATCGCGTCGAATCACTCGATCGAGGAGATCAACAGCTACATCACCACGGACAGCCTCGCGTACCTCTCGCTGGAGGGCATGGTGTCCGCGGTCACCGCCAGTCGCCATGGCGAGGCGCCCGCGCCCCTCAAGACCGGCGACTCGGCCCGGCGCCTTCCGATCGCTCCAGCCGCGGAGGAAGATCACAAGACCTTCTGTCACGCGTGCTGGAGCGGGGACTACCCCATCGAATTCCGGGGTGAGCCCGCAGTGCGCCAGATGCGCCTGCTGGAAGCCTGAGCTGCCTCGGCCCCACTGGGTCGGATCGGATCGGGGGTGAGGGCACGAGTCTTCACACGCTCTTGAAGCGCACGAAACTGCGGGTTGGCTGGGGGACCCACGCAGCAGACTTCAGAGTGCCCAATCCCGCCGCGCTCTGCTAAGCACTCAGCGAGGCTTCCACCACCGTGGGAGCAGGAACACTGACCTCGCGCGTCCGTCGCGGCGCGAAACCAGCAGTTATTGGGATGCTCGACACTCCGCCTGACCGCGTTTCCGTTTACGAAGTCTCCCCGCGCGACGGGTTGCAGAACGAAGCCTCGCCCATTTCCACGGAGGCCAAGCAGCGCTTGGTGGAAGCCCTGGTGGCGGCGGGGTTGACCCGCATCGAGGTGTCGAGCTTCGTGTCACCGCGCTGGATCCCTCAGCTCGCGGACGCGGAAGAGCTGCTCGGGCTGCTGAGCGCCCCGCCCGGCGTGACCTTCAGCGCGCTGTGTCCCAACGCCCGCGGCTTCGAGCGCGCCAAGGCGTGCGGCCTGAAGGAAATCGCCGTCTTCATGTCGGCGAGTGAGACGCACAACCAGAAGAACACCAACAAGTCGACGGAGGCTTCGTTGCGCGTGTTCCGCGAGGTGGTGCCGCCTGCGCTGGAAGCGGGCATGCAGGTTCGAGCCTACGTCTCCACCGTGTGGGGTTGCCCTTATGAGGGCGATGTGGACCCGCAGCGTTCGCTGGACATCACTCGCTCGCTCCTCGACATGGGCTGCTACCAGGTGTCCCTGGGCGACACCATCGGGGTCGGCACGCCGATTCAGACTCGCGAGCTAGGCAGGCTTTTCCTCAAGGAATTTCCTCAGGAGAAGCTCGCGCTGCACCTTCACGACACCCGCGGCACTGCGCTCGCCAACGCCCTGGTTGGCCTCGACCTCGGTTTCCGCCACTTTGATGCCTCGGTGGCTGGCCTCGGCGGCTGCCCGTATGCGCCGGGCGCGGCGG
>JAUILJ010000722.1 GCA_030433055.1 Polyangia bacterium | reverse complement strand
AAGCTCGGGGCGTTGCAGCCTCGCGAACGTTCGACTGCGACGACGGATCCGATGGGTCACAGGCAGACAGCAGCGCTGCCACACACACGCCAATCGCAGAACGACGCCTCACGCTCGAAGCTTGGCCTGAGTACACCGAATCACGCCACTCTACGCGGGGGCCTTCGACCACGGCCCGTCCGTCCCGGTGTTTGTGGGAATGCGGTGGAGGTCCGGGTCGTAATCGCCTCATGGTTGATTCCCGCCTGACACGGGCATTGCTAGCGATCGGCTTGGGCGCTGGCTGCAGTCCCCAACCGGTCACCAAGATCAACGATTGCGGTCAGACGGGGCCGAGTCCCGGTGCGACTGCGCAACCCCGGCCCGCTGAGGAGGCCCACGCCAACGTGGGCTCTCGGGGCGGACTCCGTGACCGCAATGGAACGCCGCTGTCCGGCGGTCCCACCAGCGACACACCCGCCTCGTTGCGCCCTTGGATAGGGGCGCTCGCCAGCGACGGAACAGGAGAGTCTGGGCTCCAGGCGCGATTCGACTCCGAGCTCGCCGCAGGCAAGGACGTGGAAGTGAGCCTGGATGCGCAGCTTCACCACGCGCTCGAACGCGCCTTCGACGGAGTCGAGCGGGGCGCAGGTGTCGTGCTGCGTATCCGCGACGGCGCGGTGCTCGCGCTCTACTCGACGCTACCCCACAACACGACTGCCGGCGTCGAACGGCGCCACTGGGCAACCAGCCGGCCTGATGCCTGCGGCTCCACCGCGAAGCCGTTCACCGCGCTGGCGGCGCTGCGAGCCGGCGTCGCGGACGAGCGTACCAAGTACGACTGCACGGGTAGACTGAAGATCGGCAACGCGGTGTTCTCGTGCTGGGGCAAGCACGGGAGCAGCGATCTCGGTCGAGCCTTGGCCATCTCGGACAACATCTTCTTCTTCCAGCTGGCGAGGCAGCTGAAGCACGACGATGTCGCGGACGCCCAGCATGCGTTCGGGCTGGGCGAACCCGTACGGCTCTTTCCCGAGGCGCCCGCGGGCTGGGTGCCCCATCAGCAAGCGCTGGAGGGCGACGGGCAGAAGCTTCAGCAGCAAGCCACGCTCACCCAGGCGATCGGGCACGGAATGGCCGTGACGCCGCTGCAAGTCGCGCGAGCCTACGCTGGGCATGCACCGGTGCGACGCCCGATCTCTCGGGCAAGACGGGAACGGCCCAGCACGCTGTGGCCCCGGGCATGACAGAGCCCCCGGCCACGGGCTGGTTCGCTGGCTGGGCCCCCGCTTCCTCCCCACGTATCGCCTTTGCCTTTCGCATCGAAGGAGTCACCGGCGGGCAGGTCGCAGCGCGGGTGATTCCGACGCTTGCGGCCGAGGGGCGGGCCGAACAATGATTTCCTCCCGGAATCATGAGTCGGCGCGGAGCTAGAAACACGAGCCAGACCAGTGCGCCAACGGAGTTGACAACCGGGTAGTGACACATGACCATGGTTCTATGGCCAACACGCTGCCAGTGCCAACTCAGTTGGCTCAGGTAACCTCCGAAGATCTCGGTGAGGTGATCGGGGAAGGGGGAAGCGCCTGGCTGTTTCGCGCGCGGGATAGGACCCGAGTGGTGAAGGTCGCCAAGCCGAGCCACACGGAAACGTTGCTCCGGGAAGCGGAGCACGCGCTCTTCGCTCGCTGTGCCAGCTTGCCGACCCTCTTGGCGGTGGGTCGCTTACCTCTGCACGCGCTCGCCGAGCGGCGGCTGGACGGGGCGACGGGCGTGTACAGCGTGTGGCGCTACCTCCCGGGAGAAGACGGACATCGGATCGAGCTGGCGCCCCGCTCGGCGGCCTGTGTCCTTCGTGATGTGAGCCATGCCCTGCACGAGCTCCATCGCCAAGAGCTGTGCCACGGAGACGTCAAACCACACAACGTGCGCTGGGATGCCGAGACCGATCGAGCATCGCTGCTCGACCTCGGACTGACCGCGCCTCTGGGCGCCCGCATCCCCATCGGTGCAACGCCACGCTACCTGGACCCGAGGCTTGGCGCTGGGCAGGCGAGCGACGGGCGCGAGCGCGATCTGTATGCGCTCGGCCTCACATTGCTGGAGTTGCTCGTGCCGGAGGCGCGAAACCAGGAGCGCCCTGCAGAGTTCCTGAGGCAACTCGACGTGGGAGATCCGATCGGAGCCCCGCTGGGCTCGCTGATCAGCGACCTGATGGCGACGAAGCCGGGTCGGCGTCCCCCAGCGTACTGGCTCTGGCGCGAGGCGTGCAGGCTCCTCGGAGAGCCGGATCCAGCGCTCGCCAGTGATCCTCTCCGCGTGGAAACTAGCTACCTGTGGGCGCGCCGCTCCGAGCTGATGCGCGCCGCACTCGGCGCGCCACGCCTCGCACTCGAGGGCGCGCCCCGTCGCTGGGTGGAGCGCTGCCTCGAGCTCGCGGCACCGATCGCTCGGCTCAGGGGCACGGCTCGGCCTCGACTCGAGACCCCAGAGATTCAGCCATTGGCTCCACGCGGCCTGACGGCGTGGCTCGTGCAGCTCATCGGCAGTGAGGCAGCGGGTTTCAAGCTAGCCCGCTGCACGGAAGCTGAGCTGGTCCGACGCGCGCTGGCTCACGCTGAGCGTTTCCCGATCGCGATGCTCACCGAGCGCGAACTCTTGGGTGGTGAGCCGCCAGAGCCCGCCCCGACGTCGCTCCAGGCGCTGGGGCTGCGGTTGGGCCGGGAGCCGAGCATGGGCACCTTGCTCGCGGGAGTCGAGTTGATACGTCGGGGCGACGCCGAACCCGAGCTGCGAGTAGCGCTGGCGGCCGCGCTCAGGCGCCGAGGAGAGTTCGCCAGCGCGCTCTCGTTGCTGACAGAGGATCTCCCTCGATTCCAAGCCGAGCGCGCCGAGACGCTACGTCGCATGGGCGACACACGCGGAGCCATCGCCGTCGCGCGCAGCGCCTTGGAGCGACTCGTGCCCTCACCCCCGAACCTGGACGGCCTGGAAGATCGGCTACGCGGGACCCTGGCGCGCGGATTGCTGGCGCTGGGTGAGGGAAACGACGCAGCCCAGGTGCTCGAGGGTGCTCCGCGCGGAATCGCTGTGCAGGAGGCGCGAGTGTTGCTGGGGCTCCGGCGCGCCGCCTTGGGGCAGGCCCGCCTGCAAGACGTCGAGACTGAGCTCGAGCTCGCCGAGGTGTCCGCGCAAGGCGACGAAGAGCGCGCCCGCGCCGCCGGCCTCAGAGGCTATTTCGAACACCAGCGCGGCGACGTGATGCCTGCACTGGAGGCCTTTCAGCGCGCCGTCGACTACGCCCGCCGAGCTCAGTCGCAGACCGAGGAAGCGACGTATCTGACGGGCGTGGCCGCCACGGCGAGCGACTGTGGAAAGTTGACGCTGGCCATCTCTGCCGCGGAGCGTGCCAGCCTGATGTTCCGGCATTTTTTCCAGCTCGCACGCGCCGCGCGCGCCCAGCTCAACCTTGGCTCGGCGTTGCTCGCGGCGGGCGCCTACGCCCCTGCCACAGATGCTTTCCGCAAGGCAGCTGATCTGGCCGAGCGCAGCGAGGACGTCGGCTGCCAGCGTGCTGCAGCACTGAGCCAGCTGGAGGTCGAGCTTTGCCGCACGGAGCTTGATGCGTCGGCACTGCCCGCCCTGGAACGCGAACTCCCAAGAGCCATCGAGCTGCTCACGGAGCCAGCGCCCGCCGAGCGCCTGCTGCTGGGCGCGCTGCGCTTGCAGGCGGAGCGCCTGCGACGCGAGCACGGCGCCCCTGCGCTGCAAGGCGAGCTCGTCGCGAGTGAACTCCCTGAGCTCGAACAACTGGGGCGCGACCTGACGCTCCCCATCACGAGTCGACTGGAGTGGTGGAAGGCACGCGCGTTGACCGCGCTCAGTCCCGCGGCACGGGCACACACTCCTGGACGGAGCGACGCGGTGCTCGAAGCCCTCGTCGCCCTCGCCGCGGAGCCGGCACCGCTGCCCACCCGTGGCCCCGCACTGGCCGCTGGGGCCGCACTGGCAGCCGGGCTGCGCAACGGTGACATCGCCAGGCGGCTCGGGCGCGCGGCGGAGCAAGCTGGAGCTCGGCTGGTCGCCGAGATCCCCGGGGAATACGCGACCCAAGACCTTCCATGGCTGAAGCGCCTGGGCTCGCTCTTCGACCTCGAGTCAACTGGGCACGACGTGCTCGCGGGCGCGCAGCTGCTCAAGCTCGAGCAGCTCGTTCGTGGGTTGGGGGAGAGGGGCAACCTGCGCGCACTGCTGAACCAGGTGCTCGATGCCTTGGTGCTCTGGACCGGCGTCGAGCGAGGCTTGTTGCTGCTCAAGGCTCCCGGAGACAAGCTCAGGGTAAGGGCGGCGAGAAATCTCTCCAGAGAGGATCTGTCGGCCGACCAGCGCCAGCTCTCGATGACCCTCGCCAGCCGCGCCGTCTCCGCGCGGCAACCGGTCGTGGCCGTAGACGCCTTGGGGGAACTGCCCGAGCAAGACCGGGCGATCATCCGTCTACACTATTGGGAGGGGCTCACTCTTGCGGGCGTTGCGCGGGTGCTGGGTGTGCCTCAGAAACCGCTCTACCGACGCATCGAAGCGAATCGAAAGCGCCTGCGCGGCACCCTCGAGGCTCTGGGCGTACGGCAGAGCGATGTGAAGGAGATCGTGCTT
>JAUILJ010000721.1 GCA_030433055.1 Polyangia bacterium | reverse complement strand
CGGGGTTTCAGAAGGGTCTCAGGTGACGATCGCCGGGCGCATCGAAAAAGTGAACTGGATCGATCGACCTCAGGTGCCCGGCACCGACATCGTGCTGGTGGGCGGGCACGAGGAGATCTTGCGGCTACCGTATCGTTCCCTCCCGAACACAGGGGTGGTGACCGGCGCGGCCTTCTGGGCGCGCGGGCTGGTGAAGAAAGCGGGCAAGGGTGGCGTGCTCGAGATCGAGATGGAGGGGCCCACCACCCATGACAATAACGTTTGGGAGGACTGGTTGGCGCAGGAGACCCGGACGGCTTTCGATATCTTCCCCAACAGCGTTCTTGCCGAGTGGGAATTCCCACCGCAACGCGACGTTTTTTCAAGCAACGACCTTCTGGCCCGCTGGCGCAAGGCGAGTGGCAAAGACGGGGAGAACTGACGATGCCTGGTAACTGTGATGAAATCCGCGACCGCCTGCAGGGAGCAACCGAAGATCTTGAGCGGGTGCGCGACTCGATCCCCAAACTTGAGGCTCAATTGGAAGAACTGGAGGCGCGGCTCGACGAGTTGGTGAGCGAGGGTGACCAGATCATGGACTCGATCGCCAGCCTGAGAGAGGCGAACGAGAGGTTCGGCGAGGCAGCTGAAATCGCCCGGGAAAACAACGAAAGCACCGCCGCGCGTCTTGAGCAGATTCAGCCTCAAGTGGACGAGCTCGAGACTGAGATGGAACGCCAGCGCGACGAGTTGCGGGAAGTCGAGGACCTCGTGGACGAGGCGGTCAGCAACCGTCGTGAAGCGCAGGAAGACTTGAGCGACGCCGTCGATCGGTTCGACGACGCCACCACGCAGGCGGAGCGCGAGCGGATTCAGGCGGAAATCGACATCTTTGAGGAACGAATCGAGGAGGCGACCGCCGCCATCAGCAAGCTTGAACCCCAGATTGATCAGTTAGCCGACAGCTACCACGATCTTCATAGCGCCCTTGAGCCGCTGCTTGAGCTGAGAGATGAGCTTGAGGCGAGGCTGGAGGTGGGGGAACAGTTGATCGAAGGCAATGAGCTTGCCATTGAGGCCAATGAGCTCTTGCTCGAGGACTTCGGACAAAGACATGAGCAAGTGCGCGAGCAGCGGCAGACGGTGGAAGAGAGCTTGCTGACGGTTCAAGAGGAGCTTTGGGACGCGCGTGACGTTGAGATGCTTCGGGAGAGCGAGCAGACTGACTTGTCACACGACCTGGTTCAGCATGGCTGTGACTCGCCATAGTCGGCGAACGTAGCCGATAGCGAGCGGTTGGTTGCAGGCGGCAGAGGAACGGATCGGCACTAGCCACGTGGTATCGCGCGTTGGTGCCGGTCCGTGCCTGTTTGGTGGCGTGTTCCCCGTCGAGCTACTGGTCTGGGTCGAGCCGGTGCAGGCGACGCCTCGACGTGAACCGTCACACTCTGACCGGGGTCGACGGCGAAGCGTGCGACCCCCTCAGGATCTGCATGGGCGCGCCTGCGACCACTTGCTGTCGTGTCAGCGCGAGCAGTGAGCGCCACTCCCTGGAGGCTTGCGACGAGTCTCAGGGTAGTTGTCGCGTAGTTCGATATCCGTGTTCGTCAGAGCGGCGTCAAGCGGCTTGAGCCATCAAGGTGGTTGTCGTTGCCGAGGGGTTGAGTGTCACCGGGCCTGCTGGCTGGCAGTTGCGGATGCTTCCCGACCAGCGCTCCGGGTGGCGGTTGCGGGCCACTTCGTAGGTTTGCTGACGGGGCTACAGAAGCCGTTGTGCCGCGCTGCTGGCGTGGTCCAGTTCAGTGCGTCGTGACGGTGCTCGTTGTTGTACCAGCACACGAAGGCATCGACCCAGTCCTGTGCTTCCGCGAGGCAATAGAAGGGTCCTTTGGGGTAGCTCACGCGAGCTTACATCGTGCCGAAGAGCGACTCAACGAAAGGATTGTCGTCGCTGGTTCGTGGGCGGCTGTACGATGTCAGCACGCCCAAGCGCTCCAGCGTGGCCTTCAGAGTGGCCCCTTTCATCGGGGCGCCGTTGTCGGAGTGCAGGACGACTTGGTCGGGAGCCAATCCCTCTTTGCGTTGCACCGCGGAAAAGAGCTTTGCTGCGAGCTCGTCATTCTCCTGGTCGTAGACCTTCGCCGCGACGATGCGACGGCTGAAGATGTCGGTGACGAGGTAGAGGTAGTAGAAGATGCCGCTAATTGGCGACTTCAGGTACGTAATGTCCCAACAGTAGACCTGGTTCGGTGCGTCGGCGACGAGCTCATCGGGCTTCCTGTGGCGACGAGGGCGGGTGTCCTCGCGATGGTGTTGAAGCTTGTACGCGCGCAACAAGCGATACGCGGTCGCCTCGCTCGCGATGTACTCGCCCCGCTCCGCGAGGGCAGGAATCACCTGCCGAGGCGACAGGTCGCGGAACTCGGCGAATCGCCGCGTCGCCAACGTCGGAGGCTGCGTGTCCAGGTTCAGGAAGACGCTTGTGAGCCCAGCATCCGCGGCGGCAATAGGGTGACGGCCAACGCCGCCCACCCCAGCCGTTCCGCCGGTGCCGTTGCCCCCAGCGCCGCTGTTGCCCGCGCCACCAGTGCTGGTTCCAGCGGCCCCGCCCATGGAGCCAGCCGCGCCGGCTGTGCCCCCGGAGCTACGTCATCCGATTCACGACTCCGCTGGTCATCGAGCACTGCGCGGGCCCACGCGACGGCCGGCAGCCCCCGGAATCAAATCGAGTAGCGCGCAAGGGAGTGCTCGGACACCCTCCCTTGACTAAGGCCCAACGTACAAGGGCCGCAACGCACGCAAGGCACGGAACCCCCAGTCTCAGGGAAGTTGTCACCCTCAGCTGATCCGCTGAGTGCTCGTGCAACCTCTGGGGGCGGTCAGGACCTGACCGATGACGATTCAATACAGCGAGCGGTTCAAGGCTCGCATGGTGGAGCGCATGCTGCGGCGAGGCGGACCGTCTGCCTATGCGCTTTCGCAGGAGGTGGGCGTGTCTCAGCCGACGCTCTCGCGGTGGAAGCGTGAGGCAGCTAGCCTGTTCGATGTGAGCGACGAGACAGAGCAACCAGAGCCTGAGCGTCGTCCTGAGGACTGGACGGCGGAAGAGAAGTTCAACGCAGTGGTCGAGGCGGCGGCGGTTGATGACGCTGACCTCGGAGCGTGGTTACGCCGCAAGGGCTTGAAGGAGGAGCACCTGCGGCAGTGGCGCGCAACGATGCGCGAAGGGTTCTCCAAGCCTCGTCGCGCCACCACTCTGGAGGCAGCCGCGCGGAAAGAAATTCAGAGGCTCGAGAAGGAGCTTCAGCGCAAGGAGAAGGCGCTCGCGGAGACCGCTGCGCTCCTCGTGCTCCAGGGAAAAGCGAAGGCCTTGTGGGCGGAAAAGGGCGCCGACACGAGGCCGGTGAGCGACACGCCCTCCTCGGAGCCGTTGAAGAAGCGCAAGCGAAAGGGGCAACGCTGAGGCGCTGCGCCGAGGTGGTCGGCCTGAGCCTTCGCACCTTGCAGCGCTGGCAGCGGGTTGGTGGGGGCGAGGACGGACGCCATGGCCCCAACACCATGCCGAAGAACAAGCTGAGCGCCGCCGAGGAGAAGCGCCTGCTGGCGGTGCTGACCTCTCCCGAGTTCCGTGACCTGTCGCCTCGACAGGTGATTCCGGCTCTTGCGGACCGGGGCGAGTACATCGCGAGCGAGGCGACCGCGTATCGCTTGCTGCGCGCGCACGAGCTTCAGCACCATCGCGAGAACACCCGCCCTCGTCGCCACAAGAAACCTGACGAGCTCGTCGCTGACGCCCCGAACCAGGTCTACTGCTGGGACATCACGTACCTGAAGTCGCCCATCAGCGGCATCTTCTACTACCTCTACCTCGTCACCGACATCTTCAGCCGTCGCATCGTCTCGGCAAAGGTCTACGACCAGGAGAGTGACGAACTGGCTGCTGAGCTCTTTTGCGCGGTGCAACGCAAAGAGGGACTGGCCCCAGACCAAGTTGTCTTGCACTCTGACAACGGCGCCCCGATGAAAGGGGCCATCCTGAAGGCCACGCTGGAGCGCCTAGGCGTGCTGACATCGTACAGCCGCCCACGAACCAGCGACGACAATCCTTTCGTTGAGTCGCTCTTCGGCACGATGAAGGCTCGCGTAAGCTACCCCAAAGGACCATTCCATTGCCTCACGGAATCACAGAACTGGGTCGACGCCTTCGTGTGCTGGTACAACAACGAGCACCGTCACGGCGGCCTCAACTGGATCACTCCAGCAGCCCGACACAGCGGTGACGAACGAGGGATTCTCTGTCGCCGGCAGCAGACCTATGAAGCAGCCCGCAAGCGGCGCCCTGAGCGCTGGTCCGGTCGCATCCGCAACTGCCAGCCAGCAGGACCCGTAACCCTCAACCCCTCAGCAGCCACAACCACCTTGATGGCTCAAGCCGCTTGACGCCGCTCTGACGAACACGGATATCGAACTACGCGACAACTACCCTGAGACTCGTCGTTACCGGGCACCACATGCCGTCGAGCGCGTGGCTGAAGGCGAATGGGATCAACCCACTTGACGGCCTAGTGTACGTTCTCGAACACCCGCATCCTGGGTCCGGCGGTCGTCATCGAATGACGGCAAGCTACGGAACGATTGTTGACAAACACATGCAAGGGAGAG
>JAUILJ010000720.1 GCA_030433055.1 Polyangia bacterium | reverse complement strand
CGCCGAGGACGCCCTCGCAGAAGGACGCGAAGGCGCGCGCGTCGGCGACGCGGACGTACGGGACGAGGGCCTGAAAACCGGTGGGTACGTGAGTCATGCGCCCAGCGTGGTCCGCCGCGCCGGGCCGGTCTTGGAAGAAACGCGCGCTTCTACGCGGGGAAGACCGTGCGCATCTCCTTCGATCCCCAGTTCGACTGGGGGAGCCAACAGGTTTGGCACGTCCGGGGAGAGGATCCGAAGATCGACGCGAGTTACTCGTTCAAGGACTGCTCGAAGGTGGACAAGAACGGTGCGCCGACGGGCAAGGGCGACGCAGCCGGCGGTGAGGGCGAAGGCGAATAGCCTCGAGCCCAAGCCGAACTCGAGCCGAAACGTGGCCACCAGGCAATGCCTGGTGGCCGCTTCACCTTTGTGGGGCATGCGCGAGTGGGACGGGACTCGCGGGGGAGGCGTCGCAGAGATGGTGCGTCTCACCCCCAAACCCGTGGGGAAACGCCCGGGGCATGAGCGGAGCGCTACTTGGGCAGGTTGCAGCCCTTGCCGCGACAACCGTCCACGTCCACACGCCGCAGGCCCTTGATGGTCTTCGACCAGCAACCGGCGTCCGTGGTGTCGAAAGAGCCCGTGTACTTGCGCGCCCCTGGCTTGCGGTTGAAGAAAGGCCCGGTGTCCACCTTCAGGCCGCCCTCCAGCTCTATATCACCACGGAAACGGAAGTAGCTCGCGCTCAAGCTCGGGTTCTTGTAGAGCTTCGGTGGGGCATTGAAGCGCAGGGTGAACACCACCTGGCAGCCATTGCCCCGCACTTCCACGTGGTGAAAGCGGTGCCCATTCACCTGAGCCGTGATGGGCGCCTTGCGGACCCAGGAGCCACCTTCGGCCTCCCCGGCAGCAGAAGAGGAAGCCAGCGAGAGACACAGCGCTCCCGTCGTCACCCAAATGCGCTTGCGAAACATGGCGTAGAGCATCGCCCGGAGCGGCGCGGGAGCACAACCGCCGCCGAGCGAGGTTCCGGCTCTGAACTCGATGGGGTATGACCCGCCCATGGCACGTATCTCTCGCGCTTTCTCCCGCCATCGCCTGAGCCTTCTGCTCAGCCTTGGTGTGCCCTTGATGACGGCTTGCGGTGGCCCCACAGAGCCCAAGATTGCTCCCGCCCCCAGCCCCTCGACGACTGCCAGCGCCATGATTGAACACGCAGAAAAGCCCCACTTCGGCCCTCCCCTCGCCAAGCGTGACGACGTCGTCGACACCATCCACGGCGTCCAGGTCGCAGACCCCTATCGCTGGCTCGAGGACGAGAAGGCAGCGGACACCCAAGCCTGGATGCGGGAGTACGCCGACTTCACCAAGGGGTACCTGGCCAAGCTGCCGAGCCGCGAAGCGCTGGTCGCTCGTTTGAAGGAGCTCAGCTACATCGACTTCGTGGGTGCCCCGAGCCGCCGGGGAAAGCACTACTTCTTCGCTCGCCGCCACAAGGAGAAGGAGAAGACGGTCTGGTACTGGCGCCCGAGCAAGAAAGCTGAGCCCAAGGTCTTGCTCGATCCCAACACGATGAGCGACGACGGAAGCATCGCGCTCAAGCTGGTAGAGCCCTCGTACGACGGCAAGACCGTCGTCTACTCCCTGAGCAAGAACAACGCCGACGAGCAGTCGCTCCACATCATGGATGTCGCGACCGGCAAGGAGCGAGCGGACGAGGTCATCGACGGCGCCAAGTACGCCTACCCATCCTGGACTCCAGACAACCAGGGCTTCTACTACGTCAAGCTCCCCACGGATCCAAAGATCTCACCGGCGGAGCTGCCCGGCTACGCAGAACTCCGCTACCACAAGCTGGGCGACAAGCCCGAGCAAGACGAGCTGATCTACGAGCGTACCGGTGACCCCAAGCGCTTCCTGCATGGCGACGTGTCCCGTGATGGGCGCTGGCTGTTCGTCTACGAGAGCCACGGCTGGAACAGCCGGGACGTCTTCTACAAGGACCTGAAGAAGAAGGGTGACGACTTCAAGCCACTCGTCGTTGGGCGGGACGCCAAGTTCGATATTTACGCGTGGAAAAATAAGTTCTACGTCCAGACCGAGTACAAGGGCGCCAAGGGGCGCATCTTGGTGGTCGACCCGAAGCACCCCGATCTCGAAGACTGGAAGGAAATCGTCCCCGAGCAGGCCGATGCGGTGCTCGAGAGCTTCAACATCGTGGGCGGGAAGCTCGCGCTGAGCTACCTCAAGAACGCCAGCACGGAGCTGCGGCTCCACGAGCTGAGCGGCAAGCTCGTTCGCACCATCGAGCTACCGGGGATCGGCAGCGCTTCGAACCTCAAGGGAAACCCTGAAGACGACGAGGCGTACTACACCTTCTCCTCGTTCACGACGCCCTACACCACGTTCGAGGTCAGCGTGAAGTCGGGCAAGAGCGAGCCCTACTTCGAGCTCGAAGTGCCGGTAGACCCCAAGGGCTACGAGGTGAAGCAGGTCTGGTACCCATCCAAGGACGGCACCAAGATCAGCATGTTCGTCGTGCAAAAACAGGGCGCCAAGCTCGACGGTTCGACGCCGTTTCTGTTGAACGGATACGGCGGCTTCAACATCAGCGAGACGCCCGATTTCGAGGCCTCACTCTTCGCCTGGTTGGAACAGGGGGCGGGCTACGCAGTCCCGAACTTGCGCGGTGGAGGCGAGTATGGCGAGGAATGGCACCGCGCCGGCATGCTGCTGAAGAAGCAGAACGTGTTCGACGACTTCATCGGAGCCGCCGAGTATTTGATCAAGCAGGGCTACACGAAGTCGGAGCGCCTCGCGATCTCGGGGGGCAGCAACGGCGGCTTGCTCGTTGGCGCCGCGATGACCCAGCGCCCCGACCTCTACAAGGCCGTCGTGTGTGGCGTCCCGCTGCTCGACATGGTGCGTTACCACCTGTTCGGGTCAGGCAAGACCTGGATCGAAGAGTACGGCTCCGCGGAGGACGCTGAGCAGTTCAAGGCGCTCTATGCCTACTCGCCCTATCACCACGTCAAGCCAGGCACGGCTTACCCAGCGCTGCTGATGCTCAGCGCGGACAGCGACGATCGCGTCGACCCGATGCATGCCCGCAAGTTCACCGCTGCAATTCAGGCCGCGCAGAAGTCGGCGGAGGTGCCCGTTCTATTCCGCATGGAGACGAACGCCGGCCACGGCGGAGGCGACATGGTGGAGAAGCTCGTCGAGCGCCGGGCGGACACCTACGCGTTCCTGTTCGAGCAGCTCGAGGTCAAATAGCGCCACGATCGGGAGCAATGCGGCCCATGACATGAATGTCAGCGCCGTGAATGTCAGCGCCGCCAATCTCAGCGCCACGAATATCAGCACCACAGCGAGCGAAATTGGCCAGCACAGGGGCGGTTCTCGAGCGGGGGGGAGGCGCGCTGCTTTCCTCTTTCGTCAGCCTTGCGTCACAGTTCGTACGCGAGCGCCCTTCAGCATGCGTGTGGGGCGACCGTAGGTCATACTAGAGTTTGATCAGCTGTCTGCCGGGCGCGCCCGGGCGGGCGCTGCATGCTTTTACCCCATGAAGATCGCAGTCATCAGTGACCTCCACCTCGGCGCAGGCGACGCCTGCGATTGGTTCGGTCACGACGAGGGGCAGTTCTTGCGCTTCCTCCGTTTCCTCGAGGATAACTTCGAGCGCGTCGTGTTGCTCGGCGACATCTGGGAGACGCTCACGTCACGCCGTCGCGGTGACGCGGTGGGGGGCCTCAGGACCGCACGAGAAGCGCACCCACAGATCGCTCGCCGCTTCGAGGGCGCTCGGTATCACTACGTACACGGCAACCACGACTTCGTCGCTGGAAGCGCTGAGGGGGTCCCCGACCGGCTGTTGCTGGATACGGGAGGCGCCCGGGTGCTCTTCACCCATGGCCACCACCACGATCTCCTGATCAGCAAGGCCCGCTGGCTGAGCGAGTTCGGGGTCTGGGTCGGAGGCTGGATTCGACGAGCTAGCCTCGATCCCCTGTACCGCGCCTTCCGTGGCCTGGAGCGGCTGAGCGAGAACAAGTCAGGCAGCGACCAACGCTTTCGTCGCTGGGCCCTGGACGTCGCGAAAGACTACCGCGCGGATATCGTCGTCACCGGGCACACCCATCGCGCCCAGTGCCACGAAGAAGGGCCGCGCGTGTTCCTGAACAGCGGCTCATGCCAAGAGGGGCGTTTCAGCTTCTCGGCGCTCGATACTGCCCGCGGCAGCTTCGGCGTGCACGGCTACGAACCGTGAGCTGAGGTCGGCAGTGAGCTGAGGTCGGCAGGGCGTTCACGAACACCCTGCCCAGCTCACGCTCGAGAAGTGGTGACTCAACCGTCGCTGCAGGTGCTGCACGCGGCGGGGAATGAGCCACTCATCAAGGCGTCGCACGAGGTCGCGCTGACGGCGCTCGCACAGCTGCCGAAGTCACAGCTCGCCGGCGGCTGCGACGACTCGCAGTTGGAGACACACTCGGCCTGAGAACTGGCCGGCAACAAACCGCACTCGACGTACTTCCCGCAGAAGGTCGAGCAGGCCGTGCCACCGCTGGAGCCGCCGTTGCCTCCGTTACCGCCGTTGCCGCCGCTCCCGCCATTGCCGCCGCTCCCGCCATTCCCGCCATTGCTGCCCTGGCAGATGGTGA
>JAUILJ010000719.1 GCA_030433055.1 Polyangia bacterium | reverse complement strand
ATCCTCCCGGAAGCGCCCACGGTTGACCTCGCGCTCGAGGTTCCTGTTGGTAGCGGCGATCACCCGTACGTTGATGCGCCGCGCTTGATTCTCCCCCACACGGCGGATCTCCTTGGCCTCCAGGGCGCGCAGCAGCTTTGGCTGCATGTCGATGGGCATCTCCCCGATTTCGTCGAGGAAGATGGTGCCCCCGTTCGCGCCTTCGAACGCACCCACCCGCACGCGGTCGGCTCCGGTGAACGCGCCCTTGGCGTGCCCAAACAGCTCGCTCTCGATCACGCTGGGTGAGATGGAGCTGCAGTCCACGACCAAGAATGGCGCGTTGGCGCGCGGCCCTCGGTGGTACAGCTCCGTCGCGGCCAGCTCCTTGCCGGTGCCGCTCTCCCCCTCGAGCAGCACCGTCGCGTCGCTGTTCGCCGCGCGCTCCAGCATGCCGAACACCTGGCGCATCACCGCGGACTCGCCGTACAGATCGCCAAAGCTCGGTGTCTCCGGGATCTGCTCGACGCCGCTGTCAGCGGACTCCCGCACCCGCACGATCGAGTCGCCCAGGTGCAGCTCGCAGCCCATGCGCGGTAGGTCCACCTCGCGGATGCGCAGCCCCGAGACATAGGTGCCGTTCAGCGATCCGCTGTCGCTCAGCGTCCAGGCGGAATCGCTGCGAGCGAATGAGCAGTGGAAGCGCGAGACGGCGTGGTCCACCAGGACCAGCTCGTTGGAGAGGTGCGAGCCGAGGCGCAAGCGTTCGCCCTCCAGGGTCACCTTGCGATCGCAAGGGTTCCCCGCCTCGCGCACGATGTGGAACTCCAGACGTGGGACGGCAACGGCCGTCGCCATTCGGCGCACCGTGGGCAAGTGGAAGCCGCCAATATTGGTCGGGCGATCGAAGTCGCTCACTGGCCGCAGTGTAGGGCAGCTGCTCGCAGACCTGATGCCTGAAGGCAGCAATCGAGCCTTCCAGGCAGCAGCCCCGGAGCAGCACCTACATTGGTGGCAGATCTGAACTCACGTGATTTTCGCTACTTAGGGCCGATTTGAGGTTGGTACGTCGCTTGTATTAGGGAGGGCATGAACAACATCCTGTCGGCTCTGGTGATGAGTGTGGTGCTGCTTGGTGGCAGCGAACAGACTCAGCAGAGCGATCTCCCCCCGCAGGAAACGGCCCCGGCGAACCCCACCCCCGCCACGGTGCTGCCCCCCGTCTCCGTTCAGGCTGGCCCCGCGCTGCCTTGGCTGAATCCGTCCGACGAGCCTGGCGCGCTGGCGAACGCGGACGAGGCGCGCGAAGGGCGCAAGCTGTACCTCTTGCCCCAGGACTGCAGCGAGCGCTCCGAGGTCGATGTCGTGATCCACTTCCACGGCAGCCCCAAGACCATGACCAAGGCGTTTCAGAGTTCTCATCTCGACGCGGTCGCGGTGATCGTGAACCTCGGCGCGCTGAGCGGCCCCTACGAGCACTACTTCGAGCAGAAGGGCTCCTTCGTGAATTTCCTGGCGGGAATTGACAAGGACCTGGCCAAGCACTGCCCTGGCGCCAAGCGCCGCCGCCTCGCCATCTCCTCCTGGAGCGGTGGCTACGGCGCCGCGTATCGCATCCTGGTCGAGGAGAGCAACGTCGAGCTGATCGACGCCATCCTCCTCTCCGACGGCCTGCACTCTGCGATGGCCAACAAGTTCACCCGCGAGATCAAGCCTGACGGCCTCGCGCCGTTCACGCGCTTCGCTGAGCGCGCCGCAAAGGGCGACAAGATGCTCGCCATCGCTCACTCGAGCATCGTGCCCCCCGGCTACTCGAGCACCACGGAGACGGCGACCTACCTGCTCGAGTCCCAGGGCGGCGAGCGCCTGCCCATCGACGCTCAGGGGCCTCGCGAGTCGATGCACCTGATCTCCAAGGGCTCCGTGGGCAACCTGAGCGTGCTGGGCTTCGCCGGCAACGACACCCACGCTCACTGCGATCACCTCTACGCCATCAACGACACGCTCTTCAGTCAGCTGGAGCGACGCTGGGCGAACTGAGTCGCAGGTCCTCGACCCCCAAAGCCCCGCGTGAGATCTCCTCTCACGTGGGGCTTTCTAATTTCCAGCAGCTCGACCGACTCACACGGGTGAGGCGAGCACCAGCGAGACTGGGCCGGCAGTCCCTTCGATGCCGTCCAGGCGAAAGCCGACGCCGCGGAGCAGCTCGGCGTACTCGCTCTCGGTGCGCTCGCGGCCGCCCCCGTGCACCAGCATCTCCAGGTCGAGGAGCTTCGCCAGATGTGGCTTGCCCGGAGGCGTGACCACCGTCTCGCAGAGCATGAGCTTGCAAGGCCTCGTTCCCATTGCCTTGCGGATATTTGTGAGGATCTGCGACGCTTCGCCATCTTGCCAGTCGTGAATCACCGCCTTGGACACGTACAGATCGGCTCCCTCTGGAACGGCTTCGAAGAAGGAGCCGCCGACTGTATCGACGCGGCTCCTCACCCCCAGACGCTCCAGCAGCGGGCCTGCGCCTTCGACGACTTTCGCCAGATCGAACAGGGTGCCCCGGGAGTTCGGGGCTGACTTCAACAGCTCCCCGAGGAGCCTACCGTGGCCCCCTCCGATATCGGCGATGTGCGCGTAGCGCTCGAAGTCGTGAGCCGCGGCGATCGCCTCGCACGCGACGTTGCTCACGGCGGTCATGGCGCGGTTGAAGCACTCGGCCACCTCCGGCTCACCCGTCAGCCACTCGAAGGGCTGCTTGCCGGTGCTCAGCTCGATGGCAGTCTTACCCGTGCGGATACATTCTGGGAGCAGCGGCCAGTTCTGCGCACCGTAGCGCCCCATGAAGATGATGAAGTCGACGAACGAAGCCTCCGGCGACTTGCACATCGCGCGTCCGAGGGAGGTGAGGCTGAAGCGCTGCCCCGAGTGCTCCTCCACCAGGCCGAGCTGCGCGGCGCCGCGCAGGGTGCGGTAGAGCGCGTCGGCATCGAGAGACAGCTCCTGGGCGATCCGCTGGCTCGAAGCGGGCTCAGGCCCGGCCGCCTGGATGGCATCACACACCGCGAGCTCCGCGAGGGCGAACGCGACGTGGAAGCCCCACAGGTCGCCAACGAAATCCAAGAGGGCGACGTTTGGCGGCACCATCTTGCGCTTGAGTGAAGACAATCCGGAGCGTGCGCGCTCCGACAACGCGACCAACCGCGGTGGTGGCATCGGGCTCATATCGGTGTTCCCTCCCAGCTGCGTCGCGGGCTGGCGACGCCTGACCCACCAGCATACCCGACAGCGCCTCGGACCTGGGAGGGTCTCTGGTCTCGAGCCAAACACGAGGTCGCCGAGGGCTGCCTTGCGCCGAGGGCTGCCTTGCGCCGAGGGCTGCCTTGTGCCGAGGGCAGGGCTCGGGGGGGTGAGGAACACTGTCAGCTCGCCCGAGCAGTGAATCTACGCGCTTTCAAGCTAGATCCGGCGAAAACGAGCGACACCCGGTGCTTGGCGCGAGGTGTTTTGGGCGTGATTTGTGGGGCTCAGGGCAACCGTGTGTCGCTCAACTCCCAGGGCTGGAGTACGCTCGATTGGGTTGTCGTTGGTGCACCTGCCGAGTCGTCCACTGGGCACGTTTACTTGGTTATAAGGCGCTGACGAACTCGAGCGAAGCACCGTGCCCCCCAAGAGCCCCTCAGACAAGTCTTCCGGCGAGAAGCCGACCGTCGTGGACGGCGGGTCGAGCAAGCCGAACGCCTCCGACGGACCCTTGTCCGCCCCGCTGCCGTCGTCTCCGCTGCCGTCGAACGGCGCGGGCCCGCTGGGCGCGAAGGCAGCCGTCGCCTACGAGAGCTTCGACTCGTACGACAGCGAAGAAGTCGAGATGCTCGAAGGTGCCGGCACGGAATTTGACGCCCAAGATGTGCTCGACGCCAAGACCTCCCCCGTCTATTTCGGAAGTGCACTCAACAATTTTGGCGTCCAACTCTTACTCGACGGGTTTCTCCAGTACTCCGCGCCGCCCGCCCCGCGCGAGACCGTCGCGGGAACGGTCGTGTCGCCCGCCCAACGCGGTTTCTCGGGGTTCGTGTTTAAGATTCAGGCCAACATGGACCCCAAGCACCGCGACCGCATCGCCTTCATTCGGGTAGTTTCGGGCAAGTTCGAGCGGAACATGAACGTGACCCACGCACGGACGGGGCGCAAGGTGCGCCTGGGCAACGCAAGCAAGATTTTCGGTTCGGAACGCGAGACCGTGGACGAGGCATACGCCGGCGATGTCGTCGGTATCGTCGGGAACAATCTATTTGCCATCGGCGATACCCTTACCGAGGAGAATGGCGTCGACTACGATGAGATACCCTTTTTCGCCCCGGAATGCTATACCTACATCGAGCACACCCAGCCCGTTCAAGCCAAGCGCTTCCGCACGGGGTTGGACCAGCTCTTACAGGAAGGGGTGATGCAGCGCTATCGACTCCATGACGCGGTTCGAAACGTGCCGCTCCTCGGGGCGGCTGGTCCCCTCCAGTTCGAAATCGTTCAATATCGGCTGCAGGACGAATACGGCGCCGAAACCAGGCTCCAGCACGCCCCCTGGACCGAGACCCGCTGGGTTAAACCGGGCGTCGATCTCGATAAGGTGGCCATTCCGCCGGGCGTGAAGCGTGCCTACGACGGCCACGATCAGGCCG
>JAUILJ010000718.1 GCA_030433055.1 Polyangia bacterium | reverse complement strand
TCACGCTTCAGGAGTCGTTTGCTGTTCCAACCGGGATCATGGCTGGCAACAACGTCTTTGACCTGGCTTGGGACGCCACGACCAACACCTGGGTCGGCCTTGTCTCCACGGGTGAAGGTGGCACCGGCACGCAAGCCACGGTCGCTGTGCGTTTCACGATGGGTGGTGCAGTGATCGAGACCATCACGTTGCCCGTCACGGCCGACGGCATCGGATTGAACGCCTGCCCTTGACGTAGAGAGTGCGGTGGACGAGTCCCGCGCGTCTTCAGCGATGCGCTGGCTACTCGTCCGCGTGTGCCGAGCCGATCTCTCACTCGAGCGCACGGAGCATCTCGCGGACATCCTCCTCGTCAAGGCCGTGCCGCTCTGCGATGGCTGCTACCCAATACTCACTCCGGAGACTGGTCCACCAACCTCCCAGCCAAGGCGCCAGCCGAAGATTCTAGGTCGAGCCAGCGCGCGAGACAGGTACCATCCCCGGCGACCGGGCGGGAGAGGCCTGCCACAGCACCGGAGACCCCATGATCTTTACGCCAGAGCACGAAGAGCTTCGCCGCACCGTCCGCACGTTTGTCGAGAAGGAGCTCAACCCTCACGTCCGCGAGTGGGAGGACGCCGGGCGCTTTCCCATCCACGAGGTCTTCAAGAAGATGGGCGACCTGGGGCTCTTGGGCGTGACCAAGCCGACCGAGTTTGGCGGCATGGGGCTGGACTATTCGTACGGGATGGTGATGGCCGAGGAGATGGGCCGGGTGACCTGTGGCGGCGTCCCGCTGGCGGTCGGGGTGCAGACCGACATGGCCACGCCGGCGCTGGCGCGCTTTGGCAGCGACGACGTGCGGCGTGAGTACCTCGCCCCGGCGATTGCGGGAGAGATGGTCGCCGCCATCGCCGTGAGCGAGCCGCAGGCCGGGTCGGACGTGGCAGGGGTGCAGACCACGGCCACCAAAGACGGCAGCGACTACGTCATCAACGGCACCAAGATGTGGATCACCAACGCCCCCAGCGCGGATTGGTTCTGCCTCCTGGCCAACACCTCGGAGGGCAAGCCGCACGTGAACAAGTCGCTCATTGTCGTGCCCAAGGACGCCAAGGGCATCACCGTGGACAAGCCGCTCAAGAAGCTGGGCATGCTCTCCTCCGAGACGGCGCAGGTCTTCTTCGACAACGTGCGCGTCCCGCAGCGCAACCGGATCGGCCAAGAGAACGCCGGGTTCACGATGCAGATGCTGCAGTTCCAGGAGGAGCGCCTCTTCGCCGCTGCCAACAGCCTCCGCTCCATGGAGCGCGTCATCGCTGAGACCATCGACTACGCCCGCGACCGCAAGATCTTCGGGAAGCGCCTGCTCGACAACCAGTCGGTGCACTTCCGCCTGGCAGAGCTGCAGTGTGAGGTCGAGTGCCTGCGCGCGCTGATCTACCGCGCCTGCGAGATGTACATCAACGGCAAGGACGTGCTGCAGCTGGCGTCGATGGCCAAGCTCAAGGTTGGGCGTCTCACCCGCGAGGTCGCCGACAGCTGCCTGCAGTACTGGGGCGGCAATGGCTTCATGTGGGAGAACCCCGCGGGGCAGCTCTACCGCGACGGACGCCTCGGGTCCATCGGCGGCGGCGCGGACGAGATCATGTTGGGCATCATCTGCAAGACGATGGGGACGCTCCCGGGTCGCTAGTGCCGCGGCGCGGCTGCCGGCACGCCTTGCGGTAACCGGCAGCCTCCTGAAGTCCTTGGGATCACTCGGCCGGCGCGACGCTCACGCTGCGCGCGGGCTCCACTGGGCTGGAGTCGAGGTCGACCCGGGCTGCGAGCATCGGCGCAAACGCCTGGCGGTAGGCGTACGCGAGGGCGAGTTCGAGACCCACGAGGAAGAGGGGCAGGCCGAGCCCGCCACGCTCGAGGAGCGCGTGAAAGGCGAGGATGTTCACGAGGATGGGGGCCAGCAGCGCGAGAGCCAGCGGTACGAAGCGGTTGCTCAAGAGCATGAGCCCAGCGATGACCTCCGTGCCTTTGATGAGCGGGAACATGTAGCCCGTCGCGGCGAGGGCGCCGAGGAACGCAGCGGACGCGCCGGAGGGCGGGGGCATGGGCAGGAACTGGAGGAAGCCGTTGAGTCCGAAGACGAAGAAGGCCAGGCCGAGGGCGAGGCGGGCGGCGGTGGTGAGTTTGGACATGGGATGGGGCCTTTCAGGTCAGTCGCCCGTCGAGGGGCGGAAACGATGCCTTCACTCTAATTGTTGCTATTCTATCCGGTAGACCTCGACAATCGAACACACCGTTGCATGTTGAACAACAATGACGCTCAATCTCAACCATGTTGCGGTCTTCGTCGAGGTGGTGGAAGCCGGGAGCTTCACGGCGGCCGGCAAGGCGCTCGGCCTCCCCAAGTCGTCCGTGAGCCGCACCGTCTCCAAGCTCGAGGAAGAGCTCGGCGTGCGGCTCCTGGCGCGCACCACCCGCAGCCTGCACCTGACCGACGCGGGGCGGGCCTATTTTGAGCGGGCCCGCGGCGCTTTGGCCACACTCGACGAGGCCGCCGCGAGCGCGGTCGACGACGTGGTGGAGCCACGCGGGGTCGTGCGTGTCACCGCGTCGGCGGGCGTCGGGAGCAGCGAGCTGGCCTTCCATCTGGCGGAGTTCACGCGGCGCTACCCGCGGATCCACATCGAGCTCTCACTCACTGGCCGCACGGTGGACCTGATGGAAGAGGGCTTCGACCTGGCGGTGCGGGGCGGCACCTTGGACGACTCCGACTTGGTCGCACGTACCATCGGTGAGACCGACTTCGGGATCTTCGCCTCGCGCGCGTACGTCGAAGAATTTGGCGCTCCCGAGTCTCTCGAGGAGCTGCGCTCGCGTCCTTGCGTGCTCTACAAGGGTAGATCTGGGCGGGCCACCTGGACGCTCACGGATGGCGCCGGAGAAGTGACGGCGGTGGAAGTCCGCGGGCCGATCAACGTGGACGAGACCCTCTTCGTGCGGCAGGCCATCGAGGCCGGCGCGGGGCTCGGCACGCTCCCGCTGGTCGTGCTGGCGCCCTGCCAGCGCGAAGGTCACCTCAACAACCTCGTGCGGGTGCTGCCCGAGTATGCCGTGCGGGGGGGCTCCCTCTACCTCGTGACCCCAGCGCTGAACCTCGTGCCGCATCGGGTCAAACTGCTGCGCGACTTCTTGTATGAGCGTCTGGCCGAGGCGTACGGGCGAGACCAGGGCGAGGCTTGATCGCGCCCCTTCCGCTCTATTGCGCTCACTAGCCTTGTGCATTCCTGGGGAACTGAGACTCTACCCGCGGTGGCATGTGCCACCTCACGGAGGTCTCTATGGGCGACAAGTCCCCCAAATCCAAGCAGCGCAACGACAACCAGAAGGCTGCTTCACAAAAGCAGACCGCCAAGAACGCCCAGGCGAAGCAAGCCAGCCAGGTCAAGCAGCCGGCAGCAGCCGCGCCCGCGAAGGGCAAGAAATAGGGCTATCCGGCTGCCCGACTGACCGAGAGAGCCCCGACGCGTTGACACGTGTCGGGGCTTTTTCGTGTGCGCAAGATCGCGCTGGGCAGGCGGCGCTCTCTCCTAGCTGACTAGGAGCGCCTGCGCCGCAGCAAGAGAACTAGGCCGAGAACTCCAAGCCAGACTGCCATCGGAGCGCCCTCCTCTTGGCTCGCTGGGCCCACCGTACAGAGCGCGCCACCAGAGAGAGCACCGTCGATTGGGAAGACCTCCGCAACGCAGACGCTTGGGCTACCCGAGCATGAGAACCCCTCCTCGACGATGCAAAGTGTTCCGCAACCGTCACCTGTTTGAGTGTTGCCGTCATCGCAGGTCTCGTCGCTCGCGATGAGGCCGTCGCCACACACGCTGATGCACACCGATGGCATCCCCTGGCAGTTCCAGCCGGACTCCTCGCTGCAACTCCCCGAGCAGCCGTCGCCGCCCGCGGCGTTGCCATCGTCACAGGATTCAACGCCGGCGAGGATTCCATCGCCGCACTCACCGGCCTCGCATACTGAAGGGCTCCCACCGCACGTCCAACCGTCCTCAAAATTGCAGGTCGGGGAGCAGCCATCGCCGCTCGCGCCGTTCATGTCATCGCATGCTTCGCGACCCGCAACGATGCCGTCGCCGCAGCCCAGCGCCCCGCAAATCGTCAACGAGCCCGTGCACACCCAGCCGTCCTCAACCGAACAGGTGGCGGAACACCCATCGCCGGAGACCAGGGCGCCGTCATCGCAGTCTTCGTCTCCCGCCCGAATACCATCACCACAGGCGGTGGCCGTACACTCTGTGGGACTCGCGCCGTCACAGCTATATCCGCCCTCACTGACGCATGTCGCCGAGCAGCCGTCTCCGTTGACCCGGTTTCCGTCGTCACAAGCCTCCACGGAAGCGACGAGACCATCACCGCACGCGCCGCTGACGCAGACGCTTGGGGCTCCGCCGCAGGTGTTGCCCGCCTCCACGGTACACGTCGCGGAGCAGCCATCGCCACTGTCGTTACCGCCGTCGTCGCAGGCCTCCGTCCCAGCCGGGATTCCGTCGCCGCAGCGCTCGGCGCCACAGACCAGGGTGAGCTCGTCACAGACCCAGCCCGCTTCGACCGCGCATGTGCTTGAGCAGCCGTCGCCGTCGATGAGGTTGTGATCATCGCAGGT
>JAUILJ010000717.1 GCA_030433055.1 Polyangia bacterium | reverse complement strand
GGGTTCTGATAGGCCTCCGGCGGGGTGGGCAGGGCCTTGCACTTCGCCTTGAAGGTGACGCTGGTCTCGCCCTGGTGGTGCTCCCACTTGCCGGTGCTGCTATCCAGGATGTCGATGTGCGGGTGATTGTGTCCGCAGGTGTAGCCTGGGCCGCCAGCCAGTTCGATCGTGATGTCGTCGGCGCCCTTGTCTTCGTGGTTGCCTACGACCTCGAGTCGCTCGATGAACCTGCGCTTGGAGCCCGACGGTGGCTGCTTGTAAGTGTTGGTAGTGACCCCGCCCTGGCGCTTGAACTCGATCTTCGTGAGCTTGCGTTTCCCTTCGGAATCGGGGCAATGGCTACACTTGAGCGCGATTGTCTCGAAATCGCACGGGTGAGTTTCCGGTTTGACCGGCTCCTGTCTGGAGGGAGGGGGGGCCGGCTGTGCGCGCTCCCCGACCGGACCCAGGGCTGCGCGACCGCCGCCGCCAGCCTTTGCCGCCTTGGGTTTCCGCCGGTAAACGATCAGGCGACCATCCCGCACCGACGAGTCGATGCGCGCCAGCATGTCCCGGATCTGATCGGCGTCTGGAGCGCGGTTGATGCACTGGCCGCTCGTCGCGTGATACAGCTCGACCAGCACGCCGAACGGCAAGTTGCCGCTCAGGTACCAGTCCCACGGTAGCCCCGCTGGGAACGGCTCGAAGCTGTCGGGTACCGACTGCGCACGGTGGCGCGGAAGGACGAGCAGCTCACCAGATGGATCGAAGATGGACCAACCCTGGGACTTGTGAATCACGGCTAGCTTCAGAGGTACCAGCCTTGGAAAGGGATGACTACGCTGAACGCCTGCCGACTTGAGCCTCCATGCTTCGACGCGGCGCGTGAGCCTTCGGGGCGGAGGGTCCAAGCGCCTGGTCGGGGGCGGGCGGCGACGAATGCATATGGGAATTGTGGGCCACCGTGACGGCTGCGAAACATACGGTAGCGTATGCAAATGCAGCATGGCCGAGGGAGAGCAGCGCTCGGCCCCTGTGAGGGCTGGGTTTGGGGGGGGAGGAGCGAAGTGGGCCGCCGCCAGGCGCTCGCGGCCGCGTTGGTTCACCTGAGGTCGAGCGCAGTTCAGGTTGCCTCGGGTATTTCCTCGAGGATTGCTTCGAGTGAGTCCTCGCGACGGAGCGCCGCGGCGAGAACCAGCCGTGAGAAGTGGACCGATTGACGCAACCCCTTCACAAGGGGCGATCCCGACTTATTCTCCGTGGCTACCGTGATCCGCCAATGCCCCAGCTGCGGTCAGAAGAACCGTATTCCCACCAAGCACCTCAGTGACGCCGGCCGTTGCGGGAAGTGCAAGACCTCGTTGCCCGCTGCCTCGGAGCCGATTGACGTCGGCGTGGCTGAGTTCGACGACATCGTGAACAACGTGAAGGTGCCTGTGCTCGTCGACTTCTGGGCGGAGTGGTGCGGCCCGTGTCGCGCCGCGGCGCCCCACGTGAAGAAGGTCGCTGCTGACATGTCCGGCAAGGCAGTGGTGTTGAAGGTCGACAGCGACGCCAACCCGGAACTCAGCAAGCGTTTCCGCGTCAATGGGATCCCGAACTTCTTGATCCTGAAGGGTGGGGAAGTCGTGAATCAACAGGCGGGCTTGGTGGACTCAACCACCATGAAGCGCTGGCTCGAAGCCGCGCGCTAGCGGCGACGCCGACGCAGCAACAGCGCACCGAAGCCGAGCAGCAGCGAGAACCCAGCGAGCCTGCGCAGCGGACGCGCCTGGTCCGCCGAGATGGTGCACGCGGCGCAGCCGCCGGCGGTTGGAGGTGTCTGGACGCCAGCCTTACCCCCATCCCCACTCGCGCCAGCTGAAGCCTCTTCTCCGGGGGGGCCGTTGCCCTGCGGAACTGCTTCCGGAGGGAGGTCGGCGATGGCGACTCGGGCGTCGGCCTTCGCGCCGTCACGGATCCACAGCCTGAGCACTTCGATCTCCCAGTTCTTGGACTGGGGCTCGCTCTTGGGCGGCATGTGGTTGAGCTCTTCCAGTGGTACGAGCTGCCGTGCAAGGATTGGGCTGCCCTCGGGATCTCCCGCGACGATGTCGCCGCCTTCGAGCATCCCCGGGAGGTCGTCGATGTGCACACCCATCGCGCTCTCGCCGCTGTGGCAAGCGCCGCAGCGCTTCTGCAGCATGGGCTTCACCACGTCGGTATAGAGCGCGATGGTGTCTGCCGCGGGCTCTGCCGCTGGTGCTTGGTCCGGCGTGGTGGGTGTGCCTGAGTCGGTGACCGGGGCGCCCGCGTCTGCGCTCGGGGTGTCGGAGTCATCCGGGTCATCTTCGTCGTCATCCCCGCCGGTATCGGGCGCAGGTTTCGGCGCTTCGGGGCCATATTGGGCTGCCAGCGTCTTGGGCAGGCTGCTCGTGGTGGCCTTCTCATCGGCGCCTTGCTTGATCCACCAGGTGATCAGCTCCACCTCGCTCGAGGACAGCTGAGGCTTGCTGTAGGGCGGCATGTGCTCGCTCTTCTTCGTGGAGTGAATGCGCGCGAGCAGCGTGCCCTTGCTGGGGTTGCCGGGGATCACCCCAGGGCCCGCCTTCCCACCCGCGCGAACGGCAGCAAGAGAATCCACCCGGAATTTGCCCTTCTGGCGTTTGGCGCCGTGGCAACTTGCGCAGCGGCTCTGGAGCAGGGGCGAGATGAGACCGCTCCAGACAGGGCCCGATTTGCGGGTCAGGCTGACCTGGGTCGTGGCGCCCCCTTCGTCATCGTCGTCGTCGTCGCTATCGTCGCCAGAGCTGTAGTTCGGCGTGGGGCCAAACTCGCTGTCGTCATCGTCGTCATCCTCGTCCTCATCGTCCGCGTCTTCGTCGTCGCTGGAGGCGGACTTGGACGCCTCGACCGCGCCTGCGTCAGCGTCTGCCGACTTCTCGGGGCCCGAGGCGCTGGCAGGCGCAGCGGCGGCTACCTGGCTGAGCGTCTTCTCCAGCAGCTCGGAGACCGGTGCTGGGGTGATGCCTTCACGCACCTTGAGCTTGTCGTCTGCACCTCGGTCGACCCACCACGCGACCAACGCGATCTCCGCTTCGCTCGGACCCGCCTTCTCATCGGGGGGCATCCGCTCGTCGCTGTCCATCGGGAGCTTCATGCGGCTGACCAGCGAACTCTTCGCGGCGTTACCGGGGACGATGGTGTTGCCTTCGTCGCCGCCCTTGAGCGCTGCCTCGAGACTATCGAGGCGTAGGCCGCCCTTGGTTTCCTTCGGTCCGTGGCACTCCACGCAATGTTTTTGCAGCAACGGCTGGACCGAGTGCTGCCAGACCAGTGGATCGGCAGTGGGCTCCAGCTGGGTCTCGGCGATCGGCTCAGGTTGCTTCGCGCCCAGGAGCCCGCGTGCGAACTTCGGGGCGAACTGCACGAGGTAGTTCTCCCCCTTGGTCATCGAGCCACCGAAGTGAGCTCCAATGCTCATCAGCCCGACCGCGCTGAAGAGCGCGCCCCGGTAGATCCAGCGGCCCTTACCGCTGCCTTGAACCGGCCCAGCCCAGAGCCCAGCGCAAACCGGGAGCAGCGCGATGGAAGCGAGGGTGAGGGCCCGGTGCCAGAAGATCAGCTTGCTCGGGTACCCACCTCCGCGGGCCAGCATTAGCCCGAGAACGAACGCAGTGACCGCGGTGACCGCCACGAACGGGAGCGCGAAGCCGATGGCGGGATCGACCTTCGGTCGGATGCGCTTGGAGAACGCCGCCAGCTCCGCCACGGCGATCAACGTGATGATACCGATCGGGAGGTGCACCGCGAGGGTGTGAAAACGACCCACGAAGCGCACGAAATCCGGCGGGGTCCCAGCGTCTGGTCGCACCAGGATCGCGAGCACGATGGCGACGAGCGCCAGCGCCAGCGCCAAGTAGAGGGAGATCGACTGGATTTTGCCGGGTTTCATCGGACTCGGGGAGCTGCGGCGTGGGGCCCTTCAAAGCAGTCGAGGGAATCAAAGGCTGCCCCGAAGGAACCTGACCAACCCGGGCTGCGAGGATTGTGGGTGCAAAGGCTGCGCTGTGGGACGCGTTGCGTTGGACGCGCGCGCCGAGCATACGTTCGTGCCGCAAAGTGGTTGCACTGGGGCGCCGAAATCATTCTTTCAGCAAGGCTAGCACCATTGGGCGAGGTACCGCGCGCCTTCCCGACCGCGCGCCCTTGGACCCAAGCAAGGCTCAGTTCGTGGCCATGGAGAAACTTGCGCAGTCCCAGCGCCTCGCGAAGCGCCTGCGCCTACACCGGAGCGAAAATTTGCAGCTGGGTGGCGGCTTTCGAACGTGGGAGGGTGCGCTGCTGGGCGCCAAGGGGCACTCACGCAGCAAGGGAGCGACGCTTTGCAGCGAAACATTGTTGGCTATCACCAAGACACCGAGGAGCACTGGGTGGCGGACCTCGAGTGCGGGCACGTGCAGCACGTGCGCCACGACCCGCCGTGGCAGGAGCGTCCCTGGGTCGCGAGCGAAGCGGGTCGAGAGACTCACCTGGGGCAGCCACTGGAGTGCCTGCTCTGCAACATGGGAGTGGTACCTCAGGGATACGAGCCCTACTCAGGTACGCGGGAGTTCACCGAACGCAACGTGCCCGAGGGCTTGCTGGTCGACCACCGGACCAAGCCGGGCGTCTGGGGCCACATCGTGGTGGAGCAGGGG
>JAUILJ010000716.1 GCA_030433055.1 Polyangia bacterium | reverse complement strand
GTACAGCGGCAGGCGGGGCCCTACCGTGCGGAAACGGAAGCCGCGTTGGTCGAGGATGCCGCCCAGGAAGAAACGGGTGAAGATGGGGACGCCTTCGCCCGAGGGGCTGGTGACGTGGCCGAGCTCCTGATTGAGCTTCAACACCAGCCCACCGCCCAGTGGGTAGTAGTAACGGCCGGTGAGCGTGTGCTTGAGGAACTCGTTGTCCGAGGCCAGGGTGTTCGTGGCGAGCTCGGTGGAGCCGCGCAGGTACACACCCTTGGTCGGAAAGAGGCGGTTGTCCCGGGTGTCGTAGGTGAGCGCTGGCTTGATGCTCGAGGTGACACCGTCGTTGAATAGATTCGCCAGGGGCAACCGGGTGAACACGCTCACGGCGTTGGAGGTGCCGAGGAAGGTGTTCGTGGTCTGGGTCGTGATCTCGTCGAGCTCGAGGGTGTAGGTCAGACTTGCCCTGAGCTCCGGCTCGACCAGTGGGTAGCCGAACGTGAGGCTGCCGCCGCGCGTGCGCTGGGAGAAGTCGTTGAAGATGCGCAGCTGGTCGAACAGATCGACGCTCGTCGAGAAGTCGCTATCGAGGAAATAGGGCTCGAAGAAGCGAATGTTGATCAGCTGCCGAATGCCGCTCAACTGCGCCTGGAGCGAGAGGCTCTGGCCTCGGCCGAAGAGGTTTGCCTGCTGCACCTGGGCGGTGGCGATGAAGTTCTCGATGCTGGAAAATCCCGCGCCGACCTGGAACGTACCGGTGGGCCGCTCAGTGACCTCGACGTAGACGTTCATCTTGTCGGGAGCGGAGCCCTGCTCGGTGGAGATGTCGACGCGCTCGAAGTAGCCCAGGGCGGTGATGCGCAACCTCGACTCCTCGAGATTGGTCTCGTGGAAGAGCTCGCCCTCGGCGACCTCCATTTCCCGACGGATCACCTTGTCCCGCGTCTTGCTGTTGCCCCGTACCTCGATACGCTCGAAGCGGACCAGCGGACCGCGCACCACGGGCACGACGATATCAACCAGGTGGTCTTTTTCGTTCAGGTGGGTCTGCGGGTTTGCCTCGACGTTGGCGTAGCCATGGTCGCGGTAGAGCGTCCGCACTGCTTGCAGGTCCTCGAGCAGCTCTGCGCGATTGAAGTAGTCGCCGGGCTTGGCGCGGACCAGGTTGCGAAGGTTGCGGCGGCCGCCGATGGGATCGACTTCCTTGCCGTCTTCCCCACGCTCGAACACGCGCAGCTGACGGATGCGGAAACGAGGCCCCTCGTTGATCGTCACGCTGACTTCGATGCCGGTCCGGTCAGGGGTGAGCATGACCCGGGGGGTGTTGACGCTCACCGCCAGGAAGCCGCGGTCGTAGTAGAGGGCGCTGATCAACGCCATGTCCCGCTCGAAGGCGTCCTGGCGGAAAGGTCCTCCGGAGCCGAACGCGAAGAAGCCGGCGTTCCCCGTGAACATCGCCGCCCGCAGCTCAGACTCCGGGATGCTGTCGTTGCCGATGAAGGTCACGCGCTTGACGGTGACCTGGCCGTGCTCCTTGATGGTGAACTTGACGATCACCTCATTGTTCTTTTGGGGAACGACCTCGCTCTTCGCTTCCGCGAGGAAGTAGCCTTGCTCTGCGTACATGTCGCGGAGCTTCTGGATACTGCGCCGCACTGCCGGGTAGCTGAGGACGCTGCCAGCCTTCACCTCGAGCGCTTCGCTCAGGTCGTCTGTGTCGATCTCCGAGTTGCCCTCGAACTCTACGGAGGCGACGCTAGGACGCTCGCGCACGAGAAACCGCAAGACGACGCCCGCGTCCTCGGTCTCTAGGTCGACCTCCACGTCATCGAAGAAGCCGGACTGCCAGAGCTCCCTCACGTCCTGGCTCAGCGTCTCGGGGCTGAAGTTGCTGCCCACGCGCGAGCGCAGGTAGCTGATGATGTCGTCCTTCGTGATACGGCGGTTTCCCGCCACGTCGACCCGCGCGATAGGCAGGCCTCGAGCCTTCTCCGCTTCGGAGCGTGGCAACTCGGCCTCTCCGCCCGCCGTCGCCGCAGGAACCTGGGCGCGCGCAAGCGAGCTCGGGAGCAAGACGCTGATCGCGATACCGAGCGCCCCCAGTCGGAGGAGGGCACGAGTTCCGCCAAGCCAAGACAGCAGCACACGGGCGGCTGTGTAGATGGGGTGCATGTTCACGCGGCTTGGATTCCGACTCGGTTAAGGAAAACCTGCTCCTACCGGCTTGTTGCTCCGAATGATTCGGCGCCGGGTTCGAGCCAAGGGTGCCGAAGCACTAGAAGGGCTATTGGTGGTCCTGCAGGACACTCTCACTGGAACTCCGTCGAGGGGATTGAAACCTCCCCGCGAAGCGGTGCGCCTGCGTAGCTCAGAGCGGCCATGGTCTCAAGGTTCGATTGATGGGAAAGCTGGGGATGATCGGGTGGTTGGGGTCGGCTCGACGTTCGCTTTCGGAGGTCTGGGCCCAGCGGCTGCGGGAGGACCGGCCTCACGGGCCGGGCATACGGCGCTTCGGGTGCCGCGAACCGGGGAAAAACTGGTTGGATGAGCCGCGCTCACCGGGCTGGTTCTCCCTCGGGTTGGCGCTTTTCCTAGCGGGCTGCCGATGCGAACCCGAGCCCGTGCCGGAGCCAAACATGGAAGACTGCAACCGAGCGTGCGCCGTCGGAGCAACCTGCCCTCGAGCGGATCAAGCCGGATGCGCAGCTCGCTGTCGGTCCCTGCTCGACAGGAGTCGATCAGCCCGGGCCAGCTCCGAGCTGCGCCAGCTGATGGCCTGTGCCGCCGAGCACCCCTGCGCGGGTGCGTTTGGAGTGGCCAGGGGCCATGGCCCCTGTGCGACGACGCGCCGTGCGCTGGACGCCCGACTGTCCGCCTGCCAACCCGGCACGCTCAGTTCACGCGTCGTGGAGCGGGGAAGCTTGCTCGAGGAGAGCCTCGGTTGTGTAGCCCCCGAGGCCTGTATGCCAACTACCGATGGTGGAGCGTTCGGGGGGCCGTGTCAGACAGCTTCGACTTGCAATGCGGTTTGCTGTCCGGCTTGTGGGGGTGAGAAGACGCTGCGCGTCCGCGCGTGCATCGACGCGAGCTGCGCCTCGAGCACGGTCGCGTGCCAGCTGGTCGTGGACAGTCCGAATTGCCGTGCGGAATAAGCTCGAGAGCAGGCGGTGAGGTCTCGTGTCGATCTCAGCCGCGGTAGTCGTCGACCTCGATATTGTAGCGCTTCATCCAGCGGTGGATCTGCATGCGCGCTTTGCCGAGCTCTCGCCCAACCGCAGCCACGTTGCCCGCGTGGGTGCGCAGCAGGTCGCGTAGCTGTTGCTCGTCGGGCACCGTGTTGCGCGAGCTGGGCGTGGCAGAGACTCGGTCGTAGTGCCCGGATGGACCCGAGTCCATGCTCACGCGATCGGTGCTGCGGCGGTTACCGTACTCCTGCATGGCCTCGGCTACCTGAGGTGGCAGGTGCTCGCCGTCCAGGCGGTTGCCTTCGACCAGGGCCACACAGCGCTTAACTGCTGCCTCTAGCTCGCGCACATTGTAGGGCCAGTCGTAGTTGAGCATGCCGAGCATGAACTGAAATGATGGCACGAGCTCAGGCCTGCCGTGCCGCGCCAGGAACGTGTGCAGCAGCATGAAGATGTCTTCCTTGCGATCGCGCAGCGGGGGGAGGCGGAGCTGATACTCGTTCAAGCGGGCGAATAGATCCTCGCGGAAAGTGCCATCCCGTTGCAGCCGCCACAGGTCGCGGTGAGTGGCGCAGACGATGCGCACGTCCACGGGCTCTGGCGCCGTCGCCCCCAGGGGAAAAACCTCTTTTGACTGCAGCACACGCAACAGCTTGGCCTGCGCTTCGAGGGGCATGTCACCGATCTCATCCAGCAGCAGCGTGCCGTTGTGCGCCATCTGTACGAGGCCGGGCTTGTTCTGCTGAGCGCCGCTGAACGCGCCCCGCTTGTAGCCGAAGAGCTCGCTCTCGAGCAGTTGGCCCGGGATCGCCGCGCAGTTGACCGCGCAGAAGGTCCCCCGTCGGCCGCTCATGCGATGGAGCTCTCGGGCGACGACTTCTTTGCCCGTGCCGCTCTCCCCAAGCAGCATCACACTCAGCGTGCTCGGTGCGATGCGTTCCACGTCGGAGGCGATGCGGTCCATCTGATAGCCGCCCACGAGCAGGGAAGTGTCGCGGCACTTGCGCTCCGCGCCCGCGTACATCTGCCCCGATAGTTGATAGCCCGCGTACAGCTCGGCGTGCTTGTCGACGTACTTCAGCAACACGTCGCCAACACGCACCTCTTGGCCCGCTTCGAGGGGGCTCTCGTGGACGCGCTGGCCATCGAGCAACGTGCCATTGCGTGAACCCAGGTCACGCAGGAGCCACTGCGAGCCTTCCCAGCGAATTTCCGCGTGGCGTCGTGAAACCGACTGCACAGGGATGCACATGTCGACCGCATCGTCGCGGCCGATCACGGTTGGGCTCTGGGTGAGCGCCCAGCCACCGGGCAGCCCAGCGTGTTCATCCGCGTACAGCAGAACCAAGCCAGAGCGGGGCCCCAAGCCTCCCTGAGGGGAGGACGGGGCTCCGAACTGCTGCATGGCTCCGGTCGTCGTATCGCTCATTTTGGGGGAGGCTGGGGCCCTTGTTGGGAGCCCGCCGGCCTGGGGCGGCCTGGCGAGCTACTC
>JAUILJ010000715.1 GCA_030433055.1 Polyangia bacterium | reverse complement strand
ATCACGCCCCAGGTCTTGGCGCTCCCGGTTGCTCCAGCGGTGGTCGTCCGACAGAGATCGATCGCCTTCGCGTAGTTCAACGCGGTGCTTCCGCTGAATGGTAGCCCGGTATCGCAACCTACCGGCTCATCGTCAGGCGTACCACTGCAGTCCTCATCGACGCCGTTCGCGGGCAGATCGTACGCCCCAGGATTGACCAAGGGGTCGCAGTCTTTGCAGTCACCGTCAGCATAGGAGTAGCCGTCTCCGTCATGATCGATGGCGTCCTGCCAGCACAGATCACACTGGCCAGACCCGTTGGTCGCACACTCGTTTCCGCATTCGGTCTCGATCATGCTCACGCACGTCGCGTCCCAGGCCGTGGAGCAGCAGGAGGGGCGGGCTGCGCAAATCGCTTGAACACAACCGCGGGGTGGCGTGGTGCAGACACCCGAATCGCACGACGGGGAGGTACAGCAGCTCCCGGCTCCTCCACACGATCCGCCTTCGTTCGAGCACAGCGTTCCAACACCATTGGTGACGATCTTCACGTCATCGATGCTCCAGCCACCCCGCGTGACCGAGTAGTCGGACTGCAGGCGCCAGCGCATGCGAAACTGCGTGCTCCGATAAGCCGAGAGATCGAAGCTCATCGTTTCCCAGCTACGATTCGTGCCGGTAGAAGCGAACAGCTGCGTCCAACTGGAGCCTCCGTTGGTCGAGACGTAGAACCGCGCGTAGTCGTAGCCGCTCTCGAAGTCCCGCCAGCTACGGAACGTGAGCGTAATCGAACCCGACCCTTGGGTGGTATCCAGGATGGGGCTGAGCATCGAGTCGTCGCGGTTGTTTCCGTAGTCCCCGTTGACGTTGGTACCAGCGACGCGACGATCAGTGCCACTGGATGTATCGTTGGTCGGGTCATCGGCGCTGTTGGAATTCGCAGCCCCCAGCTCCCAGTTTCCAGACAGCGACCAGCCCGAACCCGACGAGAAGGTCTCGTTCATCAACGTGAGAGACGCAGTCGCGGCTTCCCCACACGTCCCGCTGTTACAGGTCAGCCCGTAACAACACGGCGTGCTCGCGCTGCACGAACTGCCCTTCGCCACACACGCGGCAGGAATACCCACCTCGTCGCAGCCGCTGCTGAGCGCGCCACCGCTCTCACAGGGGTGATGACCACAGGCGCCGAGGGAACCGCCCGTGCAAACCGAGCCGCCCCCGGTCGAGCCGTCAGCCCCCACGAGGGAAATACCCGAATCCGTCGCGCTGATCCCCGCATCTGGGTCGCCGAGGCCACCGGGATCGTCAGGGAATGTCTGGCAAAAAGGGTCGCAAGGGTCTGCACAACTGGTAGGCGCGCCGAGACCCATGGTGTGCTGCTTCGGGTCGCCACCTGGCAAAAGCCGCACGGAATTGTTGATGATGCAGGCACCCCAGGTTCCGTTGGGGTTGCAGACGCGATCGCCCTCTCCACAAACCCGTTGCCCGTCCACCTCGCTGACGGTTTCGCCGCAGGCAACCCGCCGCCCTGGTTGCTCACACGCGCAGCCTTCGTGGGGGGTCGCGCACTGATCGGTCTCGCATGGACCCACACTCGGATCGTTGTCATCGCAGTCGGTGCCGGCTCCACACCCCACACCGAATCCGTCACCATCATGGTCGACGCAGCCTCCCCCACTCCCCCCGAATCCGCCCGCGCTCGGCAGGCTCTCGTCGCCACAGGCAACCACCACCAACGCGATGATCGCCGCGAGCGCCGCAGGCATGGACCAGAGATGGCTTCGATTTCTTGCGTCAGACATGGCCCAGCGTTGCTTTCTCTCAGGGGAGACTCTCGAAGTCGAAGTCCGTGGTCGCGGCCTGGAACGTCGCCCGCACGTTCCAGCTCGTGGTGGTGCCTCCCGCCAACTCCGCGACAGTCTTGGTTCCAGACGGCAAGGTCAGCTGGACAGAGCCTTCCGATTCCGGGATCACCGCGGAAATGGAGCCGTTGAGGACGCTGCAGCCGTTGCTGGTCGTGGCGACGAGATCGATGTTGGTGAGACGGATGCGTTTCGGCGCCCCGTCATCGATCGCCAGCCAACCTTCGGTGGCGGGGCCGGAGGAGTTGAAGCCGCCAATCTGCAGATCCAGGGAGACGGGCTCAGGCTGGTAACCCTGGGGAAATACGTGGGCCGTGCCGTCGAACTCGGTGGCTGATATCCACGCCTGCCCCGTCGCCTCGGACGCCTTGAAGCGGGCGACCACGCTGATCGGGTGGGCCGAAACGTCGTAGGTCAAGCGCGACAGTGCCAATCCAAGGTCCGGCGGCGTGGGTGCTACGAACGCCATCCCACTGGCCAGGAAAGCTCGTTGCTGATCACAGACCGAATCCGTCGGCCCGATCCCACCGGTGCCTCCCATGGCGCCGGCTCCGCCAGTTCCTCCGCTGGTGTGGACGCCCGAGCCACCATTTCCACTCTGCCCTGCGACACCTGCCCCGCCACCCGAAGCCCCGGTCCCTCCCGCGGACGACCCACCGCGGCCAGACGAGCCGCCATTGGCCGTTCCCCCCGACGCCCCAGCGCCCACACCGGCGCTTCCCCCAAAGGCGGAGGGCTTTGGCTTGTCGTCGTCACCGGAGCACCCAACGGCGATGGCAGCGGCCAGCACAACGCACCAGCCGACGACAAGACGAGCGTATGAATTCGAGATCAGCAAAACGGCTTAGCTTATCATGCACGACTCGTGCCGAAGGTGCGCAATGAAAACCACTTTGATTCCGTGCACATAGCTGGTTTTAGGCACGTCCCGCTTGCGCAATCCTTTACGATCCCCGCAATTATTTCAGAGTGAAGCCAGCGGAGTTCAGCGCGCCGGGCAACTGTGATATCCGCGCCCCATGCCCGAGATCATCGACGTAGCTGCACGAGAAATCCTCGACTCCCGTGGCAATCCCACGGTGGAAGCCGAAGTCCAGACCATGAGCGGCTTCGGCCGCGCGGCGGTGCCCAGCGGGGCGTCGACCGGTGAACACGAGGCGGTCGAGCTGCGGGACGGCGACAAGGATCGCTACCTCGGCAAAGGCGTCAAGCAAGCCGTCAAGAACGTGAACAAGGTGCTCGGGCCTGCGCTCGAAGGCATGAGCGCGCTGGACCAGACCGGCATCGACGAGACGCTGCTCGAGCTCGACGGCACGCCGAACAAGGGCAAGCTCGGCGCCAACGCGATCCTCGCGGTATCGATGGCGACGGCGCGCGCCGGCGCCGACACGCTGGGCCTGCCCCTCTGGCACTACCTCGGCGGCGTCCAGGCGCGGGTGCTGCCCACGCCGATGATGAACATCATCAATGGCGGCGCCCACGCGGACAACGGCCTCGAGATCCAGGAGTTCATGATCGTCCCTCTGGGTGTATCGAGCTTCCCGAAGGCCGTGCGGGCCGGTGCGGAGATTTTCCACGCGCTCAAGAAGAACCTCTCGAAGGACGGGCTCACCACGGCCGTGGGCGACGAGGGCGGCTTTGCTCCCCGCCTCGAAGACAACACTCAGGCCCTCGAGCGCATCCTTCAGGCCATCGAGGCCGCTGGGTACAAGCCGGGCAAAGACGTCGCGATCGCCCTCGACGTGGCGTCCAGCGAGTTCTTCAAGGACGGCAAGTATGTCTTCGGCGGCTCGAAGAAGAGCTCGGCGGAGATGATCGAGATCTACGCCGGGCTCGCGAGCAAGTACCCAATCGTCAGCATCGAGGACGGCCTCGACCAGAACGACTGGGATGGCTGGAAGGCGCTCACCGAGAAGCTCGGCAAGAAGGTGCAGCTGGTGGGTGACGACCTGTTCGTGACCAACCAGAAGCGCCTCAAGGACGGCATCAGCAAGGGCATCGCCAACTCGATCCTGATCAAGCTGAACCAGATCGGGAGCCTCACGGAAACGCTCGACACCATCCGCATGGCGACTCAGGCGGGCTACACGTCGGTCATCTCTCACCGCTCGGGAGAGACCGAGGACTCGTTCATCGCCGACCTCGCGGTGGCCACCAACGCCGGGCAGATCAAGACCGGGAGCCTCAGCCGCTCGGATCGCGTCGCCAAGTACAACCAGCTGTTGCGCATTTGCGATGAGCTGGACGACTCCGCGATCTACGCGGGCAAGGACGCCTTCCGGTTCTGAGCGACCGCCGTTTCTGAGCGACCGACGGCGCGACACGGCCCGCGTTCCTTCTCCACAGCGGCGGGAGAGCGCGGGCCTTCGTGTGCCTGGGACGCGAAACTCGGGCTCAGTTCCGCGTCAGCGTCTCGGAGCCGAGGTCGGTACCGCCCGGCTGGCCCCACTGCCCGACCAGCTTACCGCCGGAATCGACGTACAGCACGACCCCCACGTTCTTCGCTGTCCCCCAGCCCACCGCGAACACGTTGCCTGACAGCAAGCCAACACCCGAGTAGCTATTCCCGGGGATGTCCCACTTCACGTCGTACAGTTTTCCGCGCGGAGTGATATCGACGGTACCTCGGTACTTCGAACCATCGGGGTTCTGCCCCTTGATGATCTGGTAGTTGCCGCTCAGGCCCGCGGGCCCCCTTGAAGCACCCAGCTCTTCCTCCGCCGCGCGCCCCCTGCACTTGCCGCGGCGAACGGCACCTAATCACGGCGACGATGACAAATCTTGGTTTCATGCGCCACGCATACTGCGGATCGCGCCAAAATTAATGTTGCGATTCAGCTCT
>JAUILJ010000714.1 GCA_030433055.1 Polyangia bacterium | reverse complement strand
TTGGCCGAGGCGGGATCCGCGCCTCGGCGTTCGTTTCCGGTGTGCTGGGCGGCTTGCCCCGAAGCCTGGCTGCGGTGATCGCCGCTGAGCCTTCCGCACGTCGTGAGGCGCGCAGCGCAGCCACCCACCAGGTGTTTCAGATCGCCTATCGGAGTCTTCCGTTGATGCTCACTGCGGGCGCTCTGGTGGGCTCGGTGGCGGCCCTGCAAGCGAGGCTGCTCGCGCCTGGGCTCGACAGCGGCCGGCTGGGGCAGGTGCTCGTGACGCTCGTGGTGCGCGAGCTTGCGCCACTGCTCACCGCCTGGGTGGTCGCCGCGCGCAGCGGGACGGCGATCGCCACCGAGCTTGGGCTGATGCGTCAACGCGGAGAGATCGCCACGCTCGAGGTGCTGGGGCTGAGCCCTGACGCCTTGCTGGTGTTCCCGCGCTTGATCGCCAGCGCCATCGGCGTGCTGGTGCTCGCGATCTACTTTGGCCTGTTTGCGCTGTTCGCCTCGGCGCTGGTCGTCGCGCTGCAGTCGACGGGGGCGTTCGGCGAGCTGCTGGGTGGCTTGGGGCGCTGCTTGGTGTGGCAGGATCTGCCGCTGTTCGTGCTGAAAGCAGGTGGAATGGGCTTGCTCACCGGGCTCGTGACTTGCTTTCAAGGGCTGCGTCGCGACAGCGACGCGGCGAGCCTGCCGAGCCACGCCGGGACGGCAGTGGTCGGCTCGCTGATCGCCTGTACGTTGCTCGACCTGCTGCTGACCGGAGCCTTCTACTGGCTGAACCCCGGAGGCTTTTCGTGATGGGAAGCTTACTGACAGGTCCAGTGCCCGCGCTCGAGCTCGAGTCCGTTTCCGTGCGGCGTGGCGCGCTGCGCGTGCTCGGGAACCTGGACCTACGCCTGCGAGCCGGAGACGCCTGGGCTATTTTCGGGGAGAACGGCGCAGGCAAGAGCACGCTGATCCAGCTCGTCGCGGGGCAGCTCCCCCCCTCCTCCGGCACGGTCTGGATCGCCGGCAGGCGCGCAGCGCCCGACCTTCCGGGCCGACTGTTCGCCGATGGGATCCGGCTCCTGAGCTTGCTCGAGCAGCCCGGCTTGGCGCCTGGGATCTCCGCGCTGGAGAACGTGGCCTTGCCTCTGCGCTATCACGCGAGTGCGCTGTCGTTGCATCCCGAGCAGGCCACGGCGCTGGCCCGTGAAGCGCTCTCGGCGGTCGCCGTGTATCCGCCGGAGCTCCACTCGTTGCCCGACAGATTGTCATTTGGACTGCAGCGCCGCGTCGCTTTGGCGCGCATTCTGGCCTTGCGGCCCCACGTGGTGCTGCTGGACGACCCGTTGCTCGGCGTGGATACCGAGAGCTCGCTGGTCATCGAGCGGGTGCTCCGCGCTTGGGCTCGCGACCCAAACCTGACCCTTTTGTGCGCCACGGGCGATCGAAGCTTGGCGGCACGGATCGGAGCGCTGGGCGCGCACCTGAGCGCAGACGGTCTGTGCATCGACCCCACGCTGGGAGTGTCACGGGAGCCCGCGTCCAGCGCGTCAGAGACAGAAAGTCAGCTGATCGACGCAGCTGGCGATGCAGGAATGCTGCACTAGTATTCTGGGTTCAGACCACCGTCAGCGCTTTGCTGCCTGCGTCGAAGGACTCCGTGAATCAGCGTCTCCGCGAACCCACGTCTCAGCTCCCCGTGATCCAGAGTGCCCTCGCCTCGGTCGTGCGGGGGCAACCTCGCGCCATCGAGCTGCTCCTCACCGGGCTACTCGCTGGCGGCCATGTCTTGATCGAGGATGTGCCAGGCGTCGGCAAGACGACTCTGGCCAAGGCGCTGTCTCGCGTCTTCTCCGTGGAGTTTTCCCGCATCCAGTTCACTCCGGATCTCTTGCCTGCCGACGTGCTCGGTTCCCAGGTGCTGAACCCTCAGGACGGGAGCTTCAGCTTTCAACCTGGGCCCGTCTTCACCCACGTGCTGCTGGCAGACGAGATCAATCGCGCTTCCCCGCGGACACAGTCAGCGCTGCTCGAGGCGATGAACGAGGACCAAGTGACGACGGACGGTGTGACCCGCCAGCTGCCCCACCCGTTCTTCGTCATCGCCACGCAGAACCCCGTGGACTTCCAAGGTACCTATCCGCTCCCCGAAGCGCAGCTCGATCGCTTCGTGCTGCGCTTCGGTCTCGGCTATCCGTCGTTCGATGAAGAGCTGGCGATGCTGAGCGACCGCAGGAGCACAGATCCCATGCAGCAGCTCGCGCCCCTCGGAAACCTGGAGCTGTTGCTTCAGCTTCAGGCCGCCACCCGGGAGGTCGAGGTCACCGAGGCCGTGAGCCGCTACCTGCTGGCGCTGGTCCGAGCAACTCGCGAACGGCCAGAGCTCACCCTCGGCGTCAGCCCACGCGGCGCGCTGTCGTTGACACGAGCAGCTCAGGCGCGTGCCTTGCTTCAGGCTAGGACCTACGTGACCCCGGACGACGTGCAGGCTCTGGTGGAGCCCGTGCTCAGCCACCGGGTGCTCCTCAGCCGTGATAGTCGCTTCGGTGGGAGCGATGCCGTGGGGATCCTCAAGCAGGTCGTACTGCAGGTCCCGGTTCCGACGTGAACCTCGCGCGGCTCAACCACATCCTGATTCCTTCCACGAAGGAGGACCGCGATCGGGTTCGAGCTGGCTGGGTGGTGCGCGTGTTTCGTCCTCTCACCTGGTTTGGCGAAGCGACGACCCGTGAAGGGCGTATCCTCACCCTGCTGGTGATGGCGTTTGCGCTGGCGAGCGTCGATGTGCAGGCGACCCAGGTCTTCCTGCTCTGGGCCACGCTGTTCGGACTGCTCGTCGCGAGCCTGCTCGGGCGCAGGCGCTTTCGGCTGAGGAACGTCAGCTTGAGCGCACACTGCGCTCCTCGAGTCACCGAGGGGGAAGCGCTCGAGATCCGCCTCAGCGTGACCAACCAAGGGCAACAGGCGGAGCAAGCGCTGCGCATCACTGGCCCCTTCCTACCCTGGGACGGCGCTTGGGTGAGCCCGGCGCCGCGGATCGACGAGCTGCAGCCAGGGGCGACCGAGCAGCGAACTACCCACGCGCGCTTCATCGAGCGCGGCGAGCACCACCTGGACGTCTTTCAAGCGGCTTCGCTGGTGCCACTGGGCCTCGCGCTGGGGCCCAGCGTGGCGAGCGGTGGTTGTCGTTTCACGGTGCTGCCCCGGCCCGTGAAGGTGATCTCCCTGAGCCTATCTCAGGCGTCGCTGGACCCCGGCTCACAGCTCGGCGCCAAGGCCAGCCGGGGCCGCGGCGCAGGGCTCGAGTTACTTGGAGTGCGCGGCTACCGTCCGGGAGATCCCGTGCGCGATCTCCACGTGCGCACCTGGGCACGCACCGGCAAGCCACACGTGCGGGAGTATCAGCCCACCTACGAGGGGCGCTACCTGCTGGTGCTCGACGCCGCAGGTGCGCGGGATGAGCCTGGCTTCGAAGCGAGCATTCGTCTTGCCGCGGGGATTTGCAGTTTGTGGACGGATCAGGGCCAGATCTGCGATCTGGCGGTCACTGGCGAGGCGGGAGTGGTGTACGGCATCGGGTCCTACCGCGAGTCCCTCACCGCGGCGCTGGACCGGCTCGCCCGGGTGGCTCCGAACGCGCTTCCGGTTGAGGATGTGCTCGAGCGTGTCGCCGCGCTGACCAGCGACGAGGTGGAGGCGATTGTCGTGATCACCTCCAGCCCCGAGCGTCGTCGGCACATCGAAGACGCCCTGCGTCGCCTCGGCCACGCGTCGAGGACCCTGTGCCTGGTCAGGCGCAAGAGCAGCCCCGAAGCTGACGAGTTGGTCGCTTCAGAAGTCTTGGATGGGCGGGAGGTCGCGCTGTGACCCGCTGGGCGTCCGTTGCCGTGGTGTCGGTTGCGCTGACATCGCTGCTCGTAGGGCCGATCCCTTTGCTCGCGCTGATCCCGCTGGGGCTGGCCGTGGTGCACCTCTTCCTGAGGCGCGCCGTGCAGCTGACCGGAGGGTCGGAGCTGATGCTGGCGCTCAGCCTGTTCGCCCTCGCGGTAGTGATTGGGGTCAACGTCGAGCTGTTGCCTTCGCCGATTGGCGAAGCTCCGGTTCCGCGCGGATGGGCGACCTTCGGCTACGGGCTGCTTGCGGTGACCGCGCTGAGGCTCTGGATCGACTCGCCCAGGGGCGGGCTGGCGATGACCCTGGCGCTGGCGCTGGTGTCCTTGGCCGTCTGGGGTGCGAAGCAAACCGGGCTGTTCTATCCCGCAGCCATCACCGCATTCTTGACCTGTGCCGCGCTGGCGCTGCGCGCGGCCGATGCCGGTCGGCCCCGCCTGAAGGCGCTGACCGGGCGACACGTCTCTCAGCTGGGAGCGGCCCTGGCCTTCGCGCTCGCCACGACCACGGTGGCAGCGCTGACCCTACCGCCGCTGCACGGCTGGGTCGTCGAGCGCGTGATGCGCGGGCTACCCAAGAAGACCGGCTTCGGGTCATTCCTGTGGCTTGGATCGATGAAGGGCATGTTGCAGTCGGACCGCATCGTGATGCGTGTGCGTGGGGCACCGACCAACTACCTGCGGGGGATCATCTATGTCGAGTACGCCCGCGGCGCCTGGACGCGACGCTCCAACGAACACCAGGTGCGTCCCGTACCCCGGGAGCTGCCGATGTCCCCCGGAGTGACCGAGATCGAGATCGTACGGGATAGTCCGCGTTACTTCACGCCCCT
>JAUILJ010000713.1 GCA_030433055.1 Polyangia bacterium | reverse complement strand
CCCGTGAGACGTCAGGCACGAGCTTCGCCAGCACACGGTCTAGGCGCTCAGCCCTGGCTCGACCGTCCGGTGCATAGCCGCGAACGGCCAGCTCGTCTGTGATTTCAAAGCGCTGTCGCAAGCGGACCACCCGGAGAAGCGGGCTTCATACTCGAAATAGCGAGCCAGCGCCCGTACGCGCTTACCAGAGCCGGCTCTTGATGTGGCCTTTCGACTTCACCAGGATGTCTACCAGAGCGCGATCGTAGAAGTTTCGCTGGTAGAGGTCGGGCGAGACGCGGCTCTTGTACAGCGCCCGCCCCTCCTCGATCTCCTCGCCGAGCTCATCGAACAGGTTGTCCGACTCGATCCCGCGCACAATCTTCTCCTCGTTGTAGAGGGAAAGGTCACTCGCGATGGCGCGAGCAAGGCGGCGAGCGGCTTCTTCAGTTTCGATGAGCGGCATCCAGAATCTCCTCCCCGGCAGTATCTCCCTGCCGGAGGCGAACTGTCAAAACCCCGATCGCCGCAAGGACGAGCGCCGGGGTCGCCACCAGCGCGTAGCGCGCGGCTCCGAAGAACACCGCGTGGACCAGCACGGTGGTAGCCAGCACCCAAAAGCCGATGCGAACCGCGGGAAAGTGACGGCGCCGAAGCGTCAGCAGAATGAGAATCACCAGGTAAGTGGGCCATAACCACTTCAGGAAGATAAACGGCAAGCCCAGCGTCCCGAGCGCCCAATTCAGTCGGCGATGTGACGGCTTAGGGGCGCGGAGCACCAGCCCGGCCAGCAAGGCGGCGGCCGTGATCCGCAGAAACACCAGCTCCCAGCCGAACAGCAGGGCCCGGGGCAGCTCGGGGAACGCGCCTGGGTTGGACTCGTGGAGGTACCAGCCAGGCGCATCCCCATAGTCGAAGGTGTGAGACAGCTTCGCGGGTACCAGCGCCAGCCAGCTCCCAGGATGGCTGAAGATGCGGCGCCTGGCGGCCCGCCCAAAACACGCGTCCTTCTCGGCCTCGCCCCAGACCTCACGGCACTCCTCGGGGAAACCGACCTCCTCTACGGCCAGCCAGGCTCCCGTAGCGTGGCTCCCAGCTCCGATCAGCAGATTCCACCCGCCGTTTGCGCTCACCCACACGCAGCGGTCCATGCGCTCGCAGTTCCGCACGGTCCAGGGCAGGGTCGCACTGATCGCGATGCCTCCGATGGCGATCCCGGCGAGCAGTCGCTTAAGGCTCGGGCCGCGTGCCGAGAGCAGGCCGAGCAACGGCGCCAGGAGGATGAGCTGAGGTCGCATCAGCGTGAGCGCCCCCAGGCCGATCCCCAAGACGATCAACCCCCAACCCCGACGTCGTCCCAGGCTGGTCCGCGCCAGCGCAGCGAGAATCAGCAAAGCCGCGGCCACCACACCCTCCGTCATCAGCGCAGGCGTGTAGAACAGCAAGCTGGGGTGGATGGCGATGGCGATCCCACCCAGCCACGCTCCCCGCCTCGTGCTTGTTTCCTCCAGGATGCGAACCGCAGCCCACGCTGCCCCTGCGCCCACCAGCGCGTTGAACAGCATCGCGGTCCAAGGCTTGGGGCCAAACGCCCAGTAGAGCGCGCCCAACACGGCGGGGTAGCCGACGGGGTAATGCGCCGCATAGGTCACGGCGCCATCAGGCCAGGCCCAGGTGTACCCAAGCCCGAGCGCGATGCGCTCCGCCACGACCTGGTAGTACGCGCCGTCAGCGGTGGGTGGGAACCGGCCTGCAGCCCACGCCACCACGCCGAGCCGGAGCGCCAGTGCGAGGCCGAAACAGATCCATGCAGGGCTCCGCGAAGCCTTCATCCGGGAAATTCTTCGAGCAATCCAAGCCGCTCCAGGTCTCGTACCAGCGCGCACGTCGGCAGGCCCACCACATTGGCGTAGGAGCCGCGGATGCGTTCCACGAGGTAGGCTCCGACACCCTGGATCGCGTACCCACCCGCCTTGTCAAACCCCTCCCCCGTCCTCGCGTAGCGCAACAGAGAGTCTTCAGAACAATCCCGAAACGCCACCCACGTTGTTTCCGTGTGGCAGACGACTTCCTGAAGCTCGTGCTCGAGGTAGCCCAGGCGATAGCAAGTCATCACCCGGTGCTCACGGCCGGCGAGCAACTGCAACATCGCGAAGGCTTCGCCGACGCCCGCTGGTTTACCCAGGATTTGGCCGTCCCGAACCACGCTGGTGTCAGCAACGAGCACCACGCGCCGGGCCCCCCGAGGTAGCTGAGCCGCGACCGCCCGCAGCTTGAGCAAGGTGACGCGCTCGAGGTATGCCTCCGCCGGCTCCCCCGCGAACACGGTCTCGTCCACTTCCGCGGGACTCACGTCGAATCGGATCCCCAGCTGCTGAAGGAGCTCAGCGCGCCGGGGGGAGGCAGAGCCCAAGATCAGCTTCATGTCGGACGCCATGGTTGGCGCTGCGCGTACGCCAATCTGCGAACCACGACAACCCATATGGGCCGCCACACGCCTTCAGACGGCATCCGGAGAGTGGGCAACGAGGCCGCGGGTGGTAGGCTGCTCCACAACCCTTCTTCACGCTGATGCCTCACTCGCTCAAGCGCCCCGCCAGCGGGCACGTCACCCGTCCCTGGTCCTCCCGGCTCCGCATGGCCGCCTTCGCGCTGGTCTCGGTCGCGCTCCCGGGGCACGCATGGGCGACGGACTGCGATGCACCGCAGTCTCCATGCGTCCCGGCGTCGCCTCTCTGGGTTCGCGCGGGGCAGTCCCGCTGGCAGTCACTTCCCAGTCCCGAGCTCGCGAAGCGTGGTCAACTCTCGCTCAATCTGACCAGCGAGTACGCCTACAAGCCGTTGCTCCTCGAGGTGCCATCACCCGATCCAGATGGACGAGAGATCCGGCTCGTGCATCACCGCGTGGGAAGCACCATCGGTGTTCGATACGCACCACTCGCTGGAGCCGAACTCGGCCTGAGTCTCCCTTTCGTCCTCTACCAAACGGGCGCAGGTACGTCCGCGATCACGGATCGCAGCGCAGACCCCATCGCCAGCACGACCCTCTCAGACCCGCGAGTCGAGGCGCGCTATCGCCTCCTCGAAGGCGGCTTTGGCAGCCTCGACGGCGGAGGCATCATCTTACTTCCGCTCGGCAATAAAGAGGCGCACGCGGGCGAACCCAGTTTCGTCGTGGCTCCGGAGCTCATCTGGGGTGCCCAGCTCGGCGCCTTCAGCATGGGCGGGGGGTTAGGGGTTCGTCTCCGCAAGGCGGTGGACCTCGGCAACGCCAGCTACGGAAGCCAGCTCGCCCTTCAGCTGGCCGTCGACGTGGAGGTGGTAGAACAGTGGCTGAGCCTGGTGAGCGAGGCACAGCTGCTCACCGGGTTCGCACCACGCGAGGTGCAGATCGACGCGAACACGCGCACCAGTCACCTGGAGCGCCCCGCCGAGTGGCTGGCAGGCGTGCGCAGTCAGCCCATCGAGCGGCTGCAGCTCAGCCTGGTGGCCGGCACTGCACTTCCGTTCGGAAGTGAGACGACGCAGTCCAAGACGGAGTCGTTCGCGAGCCTCGGCGCAGCTCGCTTCCACACCCTGTTGGACGCCAGGTACCGCTTCGAGTGAACCTTAAAAACCCTAAGTCCACCGAGCGGCTCCAGCGCCAGCGAGCGGACCATGCTGCCGACGCGTAGACTGCCTAGAACACGCGCTGGGGAACGTAGATCCGGTCTCCAGCCTGCAGCGGGATGTCCGGTGCGGAACCCTCCGTGATCGCGTCCGCGGCGACCACGACCGTGACATCACCCTTCTTCGACTGCCGTGTGAGACGCAGCTGCCCCAGGTTCGCGATGGAGTTGAAGCCGCCGGCCTGCGACACCGCCTGAATCAGAGTGAGGCCCGGTGAGAACGGAAAGCTGCCCGGCTTCTGTACCTCGCCGAGCACCGTGACCTTGCGACTGTTGTAGGCCTCAACCCGCACGATCACGACAGGCTTCTGCAGGATCTGCCGCTCCTTGAGTTCCTTCGTGACCAGCTTCGCGACCTCTTGAGGCTCGAGCCCGCCGACCGTGAGGCGCTCGAGGTAAGGCAGCGCCACGGTGCCATCGGATGCGATCTGGTACTCCTCCGGGAGATCCTTCTCACCCACGATCTGCATCTTGAAGACGTCGCCCGGCCCCAGCTGACTCGACTCCTCGACGGGAGGCAGTGTGCCGCGAACAGCCGGTCCGGACCCGCCGCAACCCTCGAGCACGAGCCCAAAGATCAGGACGGCCAGCGTCCAACACAGAAGTCGAAGCATGCGGCAAGAGGTGCTGTTCACGGGCGACGTGTTCATCGCGTCCCGTCGCCCCGGCTCACATGAACCAGCGCGCGCCGAGCCAGGCCTCGTACCTGCTGAACTTCAGATTGTCTGTGCCAGCTGCCGGATCGGTGGAAACTGGAACTCGAGTCTCGGTGAGGTTCGCGTTGTAGCGAAGCGTCGCGTTCAGGCCGAACGAATCGCTGGTGCGGTACTCACCGAAGAGTGACACGTCAGCTCGGTTCTCTGAGAAAGATCCAAAGCGGAGGGTGGTGTCGTCAAAAAATGAGTCTGGGTACGTAATGTGCGAGAGGCCCCCCTCAAGGGCCACGACCACGGCTCCGCCGAGGAAGTAGTCAAACCGCAGATAGCCCCGATCGAGCTGGTAGTAGTCGCCCAGATAACTGTTGCGGAAATCTCGCAGATACCCCGCGGC
>JAUILJ010000712.1 GCA_030433055.1 Polyangia bacterium | reverse complement strand
GGGTTCGCTCGGGGCTTGGCGGCGGGGCTCGGTGAGCGGGTCGTCCTGAGCACCCCGGTACATGCGATCGAGCGCCGGGATGACGGCGTCGTCGTCTACAGCGGGACCCAACGGTTCGAAGCCAAGCGCGCCATCCTGGCTCTCCCACCTCTGCTCTCGGGGCGCATCCGGCACGTGCCCGAGCTGCCACAACCGACCCAGCAACTGCTTCAGCGTTTCCCGATGGGAATGACGATCAAGGTGCTGGCCACGTATGAGCGGCCTTTCTGGCGAGCCAAGGGGTTCTCTGGCGAAGCCGTGCTGGACTCAGGGCCCTTCAGTGTCGTGTTCGACAACTGCGACGTGAACGGTCGTCAGCCCGCGCTGGTGGGTTTCAGCGTGGCGCAGCCGGGCCGCGACTTCGCGCGACTGCCCGCCGACGAACGCAGGCGGCGCGCGATGGCGGAGTTCGCTCGACTGTTCGGGCCCGAGGCCCGCGATGCGACAGGCTACGTGGAGCAAAACTGGGCGGCGGAGGAGTACTCCCAGGGTTGCCCGGTCGGCGTGCTCGGCACTGGAGTGTGGACCACCACGGGGCACGCTGTGCGCCAGCCGGTGGGGCCGGTGCACTTCGCCGGCACCGAGACCGCGACCGAGTGGATGGGCTACATGGAGGGTGCGGTGCAGGCGGGAGAGCGAGCCGCCGAGGAGGTGCTCGCCGCTCTCTAGCCTTGCAGGCGCCAGACGAGCAGGTGGTTGTTCGCGGGCAACGAGTGGGTGCTCTCCAAGACGAAACCGCGCTCCCTCGCGACCCGCTCCAGGTCGTTGACGTCGCGCACCCCCCACTCTGGATTGCGCCGTTTCAGGTCCTCGTCGAAGGCTTGGTTGCTTGGTGCCGTGAACACTCCTCCGAAGCGATACGGGCCATATGTCACGAGTACGCCGCCTGGCTTCAGGGATTGCGCGCCTCCCCCGAACAAGCCGATCGAAGCGCTCCAGGGAGAGATGTGGATCATGTTGACGCACAGGATCGCGTCCAACGTAGTCGGGCCCCACGGTGGGTTCGAGGCGTCCACCAGGATCGGGTCGAGGAAGCGCTCGGGATCTGATTCCGCGCGGTAACTCTTGATGCTGGCAATCGCCTCTGGGTTCAAGTCGCTGGGTTGCCAGCGCACGCCTGACAGCTCAGACGAGAAGAAGAGGGCGTGTTGACCACTGCCGCTCGCAAGCTCGAGCACGTAGGCGTCGCGTGGGACGACTTGCTTGAGTACGTCCAGGATCGGGCCCTTGTTCCGATCTGCCGCGGGCGCGTGATATCTCATCCTGAACCCATAGGTCCGAGTGCTCGCCCGCTCAAGGCCTGCGCTGACCGCTTCAGGTTTCGAAGGCTTGCGCCAGCCGCTGCCAGCTCTCGGCATGACTCGCGGCGTGGAGTAGCCGCAGCCCAGCAGGACCCGATCGCAGGTGAGACGAGATGCGCTCCAGCGGGCCCGCGCACAGGACGAAGCAAGGGTCGCGATGACGTGTGGGCCGCCGAGCCTGATCTCGGGCTCGCTGATGAAGCATCCACCAAAGCGGCCACTCGTCGGTAGAGAGCCCGCAGCCAACGAAGAGCAGAGGTTGCTGCATCGCCGCCTCTAGCCAGTTCCGCGCCTGTGGCTCAGAAGAGCGACCCTTCGTGGCGCGTCGCATTTGACGGTAGCCACGGTAGGCGCTGTCCAGCTCCTTGATGTAGACACCGTAAGAGCGCACACCCAGGCGGATCGAACGGCAGAGCTTCGTGTCTCCGTGAGGATACCAAACCCGGGAGCCGCCGGCGCGCCCCCTTCGCGTCAGCGTGCCGTCGCCAGCTACGTCTTCTCCGCCGGTGGCGATCAGCAGGCTGCGGTCGAAGTTGAGGCTAAGGATGTCGGCGAAGCTCGAGTCGACGAAGCGTTGAAAAAACTCCAGGTCGGCAGCCTTGCGCTCGTGCGTCTCCCTCAGCAGCTGGGCAACATCTCTCTGCAGGCGATGCTCCACCTGATGGGGCGCCTCGTCGGCGTTGGCTAGCTCACACAGGAACGCCTCCCAGATGCTCGTCATCCCCGAGGCGCCGGTCTGTTTGAGCATGCCCACGAGGCGTTCTTTGGACGCCCGCTCGATGCGCGCTTCATTGGCGATCCGTTCCAGGAGCGCCAGCCAGGAGTCCTGCACGCCCGCTTGCACGTTCAGCCCGCTCCCAACGACTACCGCGATGCGGCGCTGCCCCGCCGAGTCTCGTCGTTTGGCGAGCTCCCCCAAGAGCTTCCAAGCTTCCACTGCGAGAACGCTAGCCCAAAGGCGCGCCTAGCAGGTGCCAAATGCCGGTGCCGGACATTGTTTGACTGTGGCGATCGGAAGCCGGGACTCAGCCCGACCTGGCTACGAAGTCAGAGCAGCCGCGAGTCTACGAAGCCGAGCAGATCGGCGTCGCTGAAGGGCTTCTTCAGCCAGGGACCGCCAGACTCCTCCAGGAAGCATCCGGCCCGGGGAGAGTCGACGCTGCGGGCCATCAGCGCGAGCCGGTCCAGTCCCTGGCCCAGTTCGGCTAAGTCATCGAACAGCCGCATACCAGACAACTCGAGCGCCGACAGTTCGCACACCACCAGGTCGAAGGAGCCGGCCTCCAGGACGTTTCGCAGCCCAATCAGCGCGCTCGACACAGCGGTGACGTCGTACTGCTCCTCCAGCACTTGCAGAAGCCGTCGGCTCCCCTCCGCGTCAGGTTCGATCACGAGCAGACGGCGCCGACGGAGCCGCCGACCTGACTCGGGTGGCGGACTCAGCTTCGACTCGGACCAGGTTAGGGCTCGCTCCACTTCGTCTCCGATCGGTTGTCCAAAATCGGCCCTGGGAAATTTCTGCATAGAAATAACCTTGCGGCCGAGTGCTGCGCGGCAAGCCCAGGAGGCAACGGCGGAGGTGTGCTCCAACCGCTGAGAAAAGACAACAGCTCGAGGTGAGGGGGGGATACCTCGAGCCGTTGAGAAGAGGACAACAGCTCGAGGTGAGGGGGGCGATCCTCGAGCTGTTGAGAAGAGGGCAACGGTCCGGGGTCTTGGGGGGACGAACTATCCCGAACCGTTGAGTAGAGGGCAACGACTCGGAGCGATGAGGGGGGGACGAAGCTCCGAGCCGTTGATGAGAACTTGCGCCGCAATCCAGGCGCAACGCCGACCAAGTCGGCCCGCGCGTGAAGCGCGGAGTGAAGTTCAACGGCGGTGGCTGAGGGGGGAAGGCGCCACCGCCGTTGGGAAGTGCTCACGCCGTCCGGCTTTGGACGACGTTCAAGTTCGCGCGTGCCGTGCGCGAACGTTTCCTGGGCTTTTCAAAGAGTGAACACCAGGTCGGTTCAGGACCGACAGGTGGCCCGCTTGGGGCGCCGCCACCGAAGTGGGGAGTGAGGGTGCGACCTATCGAGCGAAGAGGAACTGAGGAGGAGCTTGCCGAGGGGCTGTTGGGACAACCGTTGGGGAGGCATGCGTGGCGCTCTGGGAACAGGGAGCACCGCGGGTCGGTCGATAGGTCGCAGAAGTCAACGGCGATGGTGGGCGTGTCGCCCGATATCGCCTGCGCGAGCTTTTGCACGCGGTGTGCCACGCTCACAGAGGCACCCGCCGCCACTTATGCTGGATCTAAATCGCCTTAGCTTTCAGATCCGAAAACTGGGGTTTCGGATGCGAGAGGTTGGCGGCTGCAAGTTTGTGCTGGAGGCGTTCCAGGCTGTCGACCGGAGGGCTGGAGGGGCGTTCGTGTACGCTTCAACCCTTACCTCGCGGTTTGGTTTCCGCGGAGGAACGCTGCGGCTTCTGCAGGCTCGCGCATCCGACGGCACGTGGGCAGGCGCGTAGCTTCCCTCAGTGGGTCGTCCACGCGGTGAGCTTGTCGAATACCTCGTCGCGCATGCCGGATGAGATCTGGTGACCAACGCCCGCGTAGCTCGTCAGGCGCGCTTCGTAACCCAGGCTCGAGAGACGCTCCGTGGCGTGCTTCGCTCCGTCGAAGGGCACCACGGGATCCGCGGTGCCATGGAACGCGAACACCAACGGGCGCGCCCTGGGCACGGCGATGAGCGCTGGTTCGAGCTCGCTGGGTAGCAGGCCACCCAGAGGGATCACCAAGCTCAAGCGTTCGGGCGCGTGTGCGGCCAGGGCGAAGCTCAACATACCACCCTGGGAGAAGCCCAGTACGGCGGGCTTGCCCCGGGTGGGAAAGCGCCGCTGCAGTTCATCCAGGAGCTGCTCCAAGCGGTCGCGACTCTTGGCGATCCCTAGCGCGAGTTCGTGCTCCGTACGACCTGGTCGGTAGGGGAACCAAGAGTAGCCCTGGCCGTGAGCCGTGGGTGCTTGTGGGACGATCAGTCGAAGCCTGAGCTGAAGACCCACCAGCCAGCGCGAGAAATTTTCTGGGGTGTCGCCAAGGCCGTGGATCGCGACCAGCAGCGGCAGTCGGTCGTTCTCCGAAGTGCCGCCTAGGTTGAAGGTCAAGTAGCGGAGGTGAGCTTGGGGATCCGGAATCGTTCGCGCAGGGAACCGCTGTTCCGAGGAGCCTCCGGGGGAGGTGGAGCCCGTGCTCGAAATGGCGGTCTCGTGCTCTCTCGCTGTGCTCCTCCCACACCCGGTGCTCGCGACTAACGGTGCCGTGACGACGGCGAGCACGACAACCCAGGAGCCGAGTCGGCGAACAATCGGGGCGAGCGGGTGCGCTCGCCG
>JAUILJ010000711.1 GCA_030433055.1 Polyangia bacterium | reverse complement strand
CGGCGCATGCCGCGGTCAGCAGCGGTGTGAGGCCCACCACCAGCGCTGCGTGCGAGGCGGGGACCTGCCTGAGCGCGAAGGCACTCAGCAACGGGAAGCCGACGACCACCCCCAGCGCGACCTGCACCAGGCTCCACAGCTGTCTGCGGCTGGGCAACGGCGAGCGTTGCCAGCCGAGCACCAGCAACGCCAAGAGCCCCGCCACGCAGGCTCTGCCGAGCCCCACCGTTACTGCGCCAAGATGCGGCACAGCCAGTCGAGTCGCCGGCAAACTACCACTGAAGCCAAGAACCCCGAGAAAGCTCAAGAGTAGCGCTCCTCGGTGCCCGCTGGTAACGTTATCCTGTGTCTTCACAAAGAAGGATAACAGATCCCGAGGTCGGTGCCAGCGCTTCCCAGCGCGTGGAGCAGCTCCTGCGCCAGCGCTGCCTGGCCGGCGAGTCTGGTGACCGACTTCCCAGCGTGCGTCAGCTGATGAGCGAGCTCGCCGCTAGCCCCGTCACGGTGTCTCGCGCGTTGAAGCGGCTGGAGCAAGAAGGCTTGCTGCAGACTCAGCCAGGTTCCGGAACGTTCATTGCCGCGAGGAAAAGTACGCGGCCGAGACTCGACCTCGCCTGGCAATCACTCGTGCTGGGAGCTGCGCCTCCGGCGGCTGCGTTGCATGCGCTGGTGAGTGAGGCGGCACCTGGCAGCATCATGCTGGCCAGTGGCTACTGCGACCCCAGCCTGATCCCGGTCAAGGAGCTGTCGAAGGCAGCGCGCCGAGCGCTCGGCAGCGGTAGCGGCTGGGGCCGCGCACCGCTCTCCGGACTCCCGGAGCTACGCGCCTGGTTCGCGCGCGGCGTGGGACCAGACTACTCGGACGAGGACGTGCTGGTGGTGCAAGGCGGGCAGGCCGCGATTCACACGGTTTTCCGTGCAGTAACCAAACCTGGTGGCAGCCTGCTGGTGGAGAGCCCGACGTACGTTGGCGCAATCGAGGTCGCGAGGGCCCTGGGCGTGGAGCTGGTACCCGTACCTTGCGATGCGCTCGGTGTGGTCCCGGAGTTCTTGGAGCGGGCGTTCGAGCAGAGCCGCGCGCCAGCGTTCTACTGCCAGCCGCTGCATCAGAATCCGACGGGGAGCGTGCTGGCGCTGGAGCGCCGCGGGGAGGTCCTGGACATCGCACGCCGCCACACGGCGTTCGTGATCGAAGACGACTACGCCCGAGGTTTGACCTATGGCGGCGCCGCGCCGCACACGCTCGCCAGCCAGGGGCCTGGCCAGGTGATCTATATCCGCTCGCTCACCAAGTGCCTGGCGGCGAGCCTGCGGGTCGCGGCGATCTGCGGGAAGGGACCGGTGCTCGAGCGCGTTGCTGCGGCGCGGGTCCTGGAAGATTTCTTCGTGCCCCGGCTGCTCCAGGAGACCGCGCTGGGGCTGGTGACCAGTAGGGCCTTCGAGCGGCACCTGGCGCGCCTTGGCCGTGTGCTTCAGGAGCGCATGCAGACGCTGCAAGAAGCGCTCGCCGCGCGGCTGCCCGAGTGGCGCCCCGTGGTGCAGCCTAGCGGCGGCTTTCACCTCTGGCTCGAGCTGCCCCCTGGGATGTCGGCGGAGGACCTGAGCCAGCGCGCGGCGCGGCTCGGTGTACGCATCAACGCAGGTTCTGGCTGGTTCCCTGCGGAGCCTCCAGGTCAGTATGTACGCATCAGCATCGCGGGGGCCACGAGCGAGGAGATCCGGCAGGGGGTGGAGCGCCTCGCGCTGGCTGGCGGAGGGAGCTGACGCCGTCGCGGGCGAGTTGAATCGGTCGGACGCCTAGACCAACCCCCAGAAATGCCGCATGACGAGCCCCAGGCCCAGGCTGGCTCCGTTCAAGAACAGCGAGGTCGCAAGCGCCCGGCGCAGGCCGAGTTGGGGTATGCCCCAGTAGTACACGCCAGCCTCCACGATGACGGCGAATGCTTCCGCGAGGATCATGGCGGTCAGGTACTTGAGCCCGATGAAAGGGAACACGAACCAGACGCAAGGGTGGGTGATGGCGCTGGCAAGCAGCAGCAGCCCCAGGCGACGGCCGATGCTCGCCTTGCGTCCCAGGACGAAGAGCCCGAGGCCCACCTCGATCAGCCAGGTGAAGGCCAGCGCCTTGAGCCAAGCGAGGATGTACCAGGCGCCTATGGTCGCGAGCATGAAACTTCAGTTGCCGTGGGGATGCCGGTCGTGCTCGATCAGCGAGTGCTCGGCGGGTGCCCCTACCCCTCGGCGCAGGAGGAAGACCCACAGCGCAAGCTCCAGGTAAGCGTGAAACCCCGCGATGCTGAGGTAGACGTTGCGTGCGCGGTCGGCGTTCAACGTGGCGCCAAGCAACAGAGCCCCGGTGGCCACGGCGAGCAACGCGAAGCCCAGCGCGCCGAAGTCACTGAGCCAGCTCTTGAGCGTCATGCGAAACGTGGGGCTGCCCTGGGCGCGCATGTCGCTCTGGGGAATGCAGTAGAGCCAGAGCGTGTAGTGCATGGACTGCAGCGCCGCGTAGCACAGCGTGAGCCCGAGGCTCCAGCGCAGCGAGTGAAACGGCGCGAGCCAGCGTGAGGTCTCGAGCACATCGAAGCCCCAGAGCTGTGTGACGCCGTGGCGCAGCGCAAAGTGCTGTGCGGGGGACCACAACAGGGTGCACACGCAGGCGACGCACAGGAGCGTGGGGAGCCATACCCAGCGCCGGCTTCGGCTCCCAGCGGCGCCCGCGCCGAACAGCTGCACCCAGAGCAGCAAGGCGACCAGGTTGTGGGCGTGAGCGAGCACCAGGCGGCTCTGATAGGGCCACGCCTGGCCCGCTACCGCGAGGAAGAGAACTAGGAGGCCGAGCGCGGCGCTGCGCCTTGGGCCGTGGGCTTCGCTCGCGCCTGATGTCCGAGCCTCCCCTCCAGCCCACCAAGCGATGACCAGCCACAGGCTGGCGAAGCCCAGCTCCAATCGGCCGCTCAGCGCACCCAGCGTTCCGAGGCTCTCGAGGCCTCGCAGCGCGACCAGGCTGAGGCACGCAGCAATGACGACGAGTAGAAATCCGCGTGGCAACGCGCGCCGCAATACCAGATGGCGCACATCGCTGGCCAGGTGCGGGACGCCCAGCACCAATGGACCAACCAGCAGCAGCCACGCTGGCGCGAGCACGCTCAACACCAGCGCCGCGAGGATGCCGCCGCTCGCGAGCAGCGCCAGGCGCCGCTCACGCTTCACCAGCAGCGGGCCGATGGCGGTGTCAGCGAGCCGCTTGAGGATCTGCCCGCGTACGCGATCCAGCCACCAGGCGTTGCGCGTGGACCTCGGCGAGGCGCCGCGCAGGGGCGCCGTGAGCGAGGCGCTGGTGGAGACGTCGAGGCTGGGCACGCCCCCTGATCGGGCCGGCAGAGCGGGTCAACGTCAAGCGCTTGGCGCAAAACCCAGGCTCAGCCTGGGCAAACGCCGCTCAAGCTCACAGCAACCTGGCCGTATTGGCCATTGTGTCCGCGGTTCAACTGGAACGCGCGGCTCTTCGCACGACGCGAGGTCCCCCATGAGCAAGAAGTTCTCCGCTGCCCCCCAATCCACCTCAGCCTCTCAGGCGAGCTTTCGCCTGTCGGAGCCTCCCTCGTTTCGCTGGTTCCGTGATCTGCCTGCGATGGCGCGCCCAGCCAGCGTGCCCCCGCAAGCCGAAGCGGACGAGCGCAGGCGCTTGCAGGCGCTCGTGCGCAGCCTCGAAGATCAAATCGACGGACTGAGGAGGGCCCACCTGTCCGCGGTCGAGGCGCTGGAGACCGACTTCGAGCGTCGCCTGGAAGACCAGGAGCGCCACGCCGGGCTCTTGCTTCAGCGGCTGCAGTCGGAGCAGCGGGAGCTGCTGGGCGCGTATCAGGACCTGGACCTGTACGCCGCGCGGCTCGAGGCGGACCGCGCTGGCGCCCGCCAGGTTCAGGCGCAGCTCCTGGGTGAGCGCGATCGAGCGCGCCGCGATGCGGAGGACCTGCGTCAGCTGCTCGAGCAGTATGAGGAAGGCGATCGCGTCTCCGGGGTGCGCAACCCCTTCAGTGAGCTGCCCGGCGCCGCCAACGGCGGCTTCCCAGAGAGCGCGATTCATCGCGTCAGCAACGTGCGCCAGGTGCTCCGACCTTCCCAGTCGATGAGTGAGGAGCTGGAGCCCGACGTCTCCGAGCGCCGGGTAGGTTGAGCAGGTGCTTCGAGCATCGGCTGAGCAGCTGAACTGAAGCCTTCACCTGACTCGAGCTGCTAGGTGCGCTAGCCCTGGCGGCTTCATGCTTTCAGGTTCGCTTGCGCTGTTCGTGGCTCTGTTGAGCAGCCTGGGTTGGGCTGCCTTCGACGCCTCACGCAAGGCGCTGGTGCGCCACGCGAGCCCTGCCAGCCTCGTCGTGCTGTTCGGCGCTGGCCAGCTACCGTGCTTCTTGCTTGGCATGTTGATCTGGGGGGCGCCGCACCTCAGCCTTGCCTACCTCCGCCCTGGGCTGACTTGCCTGGCAGCCAACGTGGCGGCCAACCTGATGTTTTTTCATGCGGTAAAAGTGTCTCCGATCAGCCGTACGGTGCCGCTCCTGGCGCTTACCCCGGTGTTCGCCGCGTTGATCGGCTACCTGTTGCTCGACGAGCACCCGACGCCGCGCCAGTGGAGCGGGATCGGGTTGATCGTGCTCGGCGCCTGGACGCTCAACGCAGGTCACGGTCTCAAGGGCTCGTTGCTCGGCGTGCTCGAGG
>JAUILJ010000710.1 GCA_030433055.1 Polyangia bacterium | reverse complement strand
CTCGAGGAAAGCGGCGCCTACCTGCTGCTCGACGTGAACAACGCCTACCAGAACGCGGTCAATCATGGGCGCGAGCCCCGCGCAGTGCTCGAGGCCCTGCCCCTGGAGCGCACCCGGCAGATCCACCTGGCTGGCTTCGAAGCAGATCCCGAAGGCCTGCTGCTCGACAACCACGGCTCCGCGGTCGACGACGAGGTATGGCGGCTCTACGAGCACACCCTGAGCCGCGTGGGCGACGTGCCCACGCTGATCGAGTGGGACAACAACATCCCCGCGCTCGACGTCGTCATGAACCAGGCCGAGCGCGCCCGCCAGCTGCGCGCTCTGGCGCTGGAGGCGGCAGCTGGACAGCTCGCGCCCGACGCGCCCCGTGAGGCCCAGCGCCATGCCTGACGCCGCCAGCACCACTCCGGAAGCCGCAGGCGCCACGCTGCAGCCCGCTCCGCAGCTGCGCGAGTTCTTCGAGGGGATGACCGACTTGCTGCTGTTCCGCCAGGGCGTCTCCTCGGTGGAGGCGCACGTCGGGAGCAGCGCCTCGGGCACCCAGCGCCTCGACTTCTATCGTATCCTCGCGGAGCGAAGTCGCCTTCTGCTGTTGCGCCAGTTGTTCCCCACGCTGCGCCACGCCACGTTGCAGCTCCAGGAGCAAGACCCGGAACACATCAGCTGGAGGCGGCTCGCGCTGGCATACGTCGCGACTCACCCCCCAACCCACTACGATCCGAATCGACTCGGCGAGGGCCTCTCGGACTACTTGCACGAGCTCCAGGGCGCGCATCCTTTCCTCGAGGAACTAGCGGACTTCGAGTACTGCCTGTGGGCCGTGGGTGTCTCGCCCCACCTGCCCTCGGCGCAGGATCCGGGGCTGAATCGCACGCTGTTCGTGCGCCTGTATGAACACGACCTGCCCAGCTATGTCGCGCAGGTGCGGGACGACAGGCCCGCCACGATCACGGCGCACCCCGTCCACGTGTTGATTCACCGCGATCTCAACACCGGGCGTCCGAGCCACTTCCTGCCCACCCCGCTCGGCCTCGCGGCGCTGGCCCAGCGCCTGGGGGCGCAGCAACGACTGATCGACGACAGCGCGGCGCTGCTCGAGGCGGAGCAGCAGCTGATCCAGCACGGCGTGCTACCGCCGCGAGGGTCGCAGGCGCGCTGAGCCGAGCGCTCGCTATACGACCACGAAGAGGGGCTGATGAGGCTGGGGGTGAGGCGCGCTGAAGTGCACCCGCGCTCCTGCCAGGTGTGAGACCATCTTCCATGGCAAACGCATTCCGAATCGCCTCGCGCGTGATCAACGAGGTGATTGATGCGTGGCCCAACGCCGAGTACGTGCCGCCGTTCGATCTGGACATCCACAACTTCGGCGCCGATCTCTCCCCTTCACGGGAGCAGTGGACCGAGCTGCTCAACCTCTGCTTCTCCGTGAGCCTCACCACGGACGAGGGGCGCACCCCGACCTTCCGCGTCGGCTTTCAAGGCCCACGCTCCTCGGACTACGCGAAGGACATCAGCTTCGAGTGCGAGGCGACCGTCTCCTCCCTCGCGAAGCTCGCCCACGCCGTGGGCTCCGCCGAAGGCTTGATCTGGGTAGATGGCTCCAACGGCGTCGATCTGCGCATCGCCGGCATCCAGTCGGCCTGGTCAGTCGCCAACTCCCCGAGCCGTCGCTTCTATCGTTACCCCGGGGAACCTGTCGCGGTGATCGAGGTACGGGGTCCCGGGCGGCTCGGGGTGCTCAAGGGCGCCCGCCCGGTGTGCTCCCTGGGGCAGGAAGGCGTGCGTATCACGCCTGAGCACTCCCCGTTCGCCTACGCCGTGCTCGGGGCGACATCGGAGTGGTGGCAGAACAACTCGACGTTCTTGGACCTGACGCGCAGCGTGGACGCCCAGGCTGCGGTCAACCGCCTCGTGAAGCGGCGCACCGTGGAGCTCCTCAGCTACATCGTGAGAAAGATCCAGTCACTGCACCACGGCGGTGTCCTGGTGCTGATGCCCACCCACGCGCTGGTGCCCGGAAAGCAGCTGACCCCCAAGTACAAGCTGCGCAACGAAGGCATGGTGCTCAACAGCATCTTCGCCAACCTGTTGAAGGTCGATCTCTTGCGCGCCCTCGACCTGCCAGCTCACGGCTCCGTTTCCGAGGAGAAAGAGGGCCTCGAGCTGCAGCTGCGCTCTGCGTGTGATGGCCTGGCGGGACTGAGCGGCGTGGACGGCGCGATCGTCCTGCAGGGCAACCTGGACGTGTGGGGGTTCGGCGTCGAGCTCAACTGTCGCGAGCGCCCAGACGACCGAGTTGGCCGCGCGGCGATGACAGGCACCGAGAAGCTCGAGGTGCTCGAGCGGCAATCTTACGAGGGCTACGGCACGCGACACCGCTCCGCGTTCCGGCTCTGCCGCGAGGTCCCCGACGCCGTCTGCGTCGTGATCTCCCAGGACGGCTCCACCAAGGTCGTCTTGAATCGCGACGAGCAGGTGCTCTACGTCGACTCCATCGAGCACTACCTGTGGTAGCGCAGCTCGCTCCTCAGTTTCCGCGCGGCGCTACCATGGCGGCGCGGAGCTTGTTCAGCGCCTCGGAGCGCAGCTGGCAGACGCGCGACTCGGATACGCCCAGCTCGTCACCGATCTCTCGCATGTTGCGGCCCTCGAAGAAGTAGAGCCCCAGCACCAGCTGGAGGCGCGGCGACAGCGTGCTCGCCAGCTCGAGCACGTGCTTGGCGTCACAGCGGGCCGCGACATCCTCGATCTGCAGGCTGTCCACGACGTGGGGGCTCTCATCCAGACTAATTGTAGTCTGGCCGAGGCGCGCCGCCCGGAGCCGCTCACACTCGGCCAGCCCGAGCTTGGAGTCCGCGGCGAGCTCGTCCGCGGCCACGGGGCGCTGGAGCTTGGCTCGTAGCTTGCGCTCGGAGCTGTCCAAGCGCCGGACCTTGCGGCGGTCACGGCGGGTGAGGACGTCCATCCCCCGCAGCTCGTCCAGGATCGCGCCGCGCACGCGCCGAGCGACCAGTCCCCCGAAGAGTTCCGGGTCAATCCCTTCCTCCCAGCGCCGCAGCGCCTGGGCTAAGCCGAGATAGCCTGCGCTCTTGAGCGTGTCGAAGCTGATGTGGTGCGGGACCCTGCGAGCGAAGCTGCGGGCAACGCGCACCACGATGGGCTCGAACTGCAGAAAGAGTGAGTCTTGATTCCGTATGGCAACGCAGTTGGTAGGCATGTCGAGTCCCTCCTGCTTTGGCTAGAGCAAGCTCCGTGCCAGCGCCTTTTACGGCAAAAACGCCCTGTTTTCGCGCTTCGCCGGGGGTATTTTTGACCTGGACAGGTCGAACCGACCCCCCCGGGGACTCCTTCGAGCAGCGCGCTGACGTTCTCAGCGGGAGGAAACGAGCACTGCTCCTCGAGCGCGCCCCCCGCGGCCAAGTCGCTCCATGGCAACTTAAACGTTCACTCTCGGAACTTCTGCAGCGTTTCTGGAAAGAAATGCACCCGCCAGAAGTGCCACGCGTCGCCTTGCCGTGGGGCAAAGCACCCGGTTCCTGGATTCCCGTGTGTTCCGGGGGCGTGATTGGTAGACTGAAACGATTGGGTAGAGATGGGGAACGTTGAGCCGAGAGTGTTCGTCGTTGACGACGACCCAGACCTGCTGCGCACGGTGGAACGCACCCTCCGTCGCACCGGGCTGGACGTGCAGGGATTCAACTCCGCGCCCTCACTGCTCAGCGCGCTGCAGGCTGGCGGTGCCCCGGACGTCGTGCTCTCCGACCTCTACCTGCCAAACCTCAGCGGACTGGAACTGCTGGGAAAAATACGGGAATTCGACGCGGATATCCCGGTCTTGCTGATGACGGGCTCCGCCAGCATCGACACCGCCATCCAGGCGATCAAGCAAGGGGCCTACGACTACCTGGTCAAGCCGTTCGTCCCCCTGGATGCGGTCAGCGCGGCGATCTCGAGGGCGCTCGAGTGGCACAACCTGCGGCTGCGCAACCGCAGCCTCACGCGAGAGGTCTCCGCGGCGCGCCGTGAGCGCACGGTGGTCGGCGCGTCAACCACCCTTAGGGATGTCTTTGCCCTGGTCGATGGGATCTCCGACGTCGACCTCTCGGTGCTGATCGTGGGCCAGAGCGGCACGGGGAAGGAGCTGATCGCTCGCACCATTCATGAGCGCAGTCTCCGCGCGGAACGCGACATGGTGACCGTCAACTGTGGCGCTCTCACGGAGACGCTGCTGGAGAGCGAGCTGTTCGGTCACGTCAGAGGGGCGTTCACCGGAGCTGACCAGGCACGGCGCGGCCTGTTCGAGGAAGCCCACCGCTCCACCCTGTTCCTGGACGAAGTCGGCGAGCTCTCCCAGGGCACGCAGGTCCGCCTACTTCGTGTGCTTCAGGAGGGCGAGGTGCGAGCCGTCGGGGCCAGCGGAGTGCGCCGCGTAGACGTGCGGGTGATCTCGGCAACTCACCGAGATCTGGGAGCGATGGTGCGCGAGGGCACGTTCCGCGAAGATCTGTACTATCGCCTCAACGTCGTCGCCCTCGAGCTGCCTTGCCTGGCGGAGCGCAAGCAGGACATCCCGGAGCTCGCGCGCTTCTTCCTGGTGAAGCACGCCCAGCGCATGAAGCGCCCGGTCGTCGAGATCGATCCCGAGTGCATGGATCGCCTCCGCAGCTACTCCTGGCCGGGCAACATCCACGAGCTGGAGAACGCGATGTCGCGAGCGGTG
>JAUILJ010000006.1 GCA_030433055.1 Polyangia bacterium | reverse complement strand
CGTGGTCTCCCCGCGCCTGCTCGACCTCGACCCGACCCTCGCCGATCGGCTCGCCCTGGCCACCGAGGTGGTCGAGGTGACCGACGCGGAGATCGGGCCCCTCGCCGACACGGAGGCCCCCCAGGGTGTCCTGATCGTCGTCGCCGAGCCCGATGAGGCGTGGTTCGACGCCCTCGGGCCCGCGGCGAGACTTCTCGTTCTCGATGGCGTGCAGGACCCGGGCAACGTGGGCACGCTGGTCCGCTCGGCGGCGGCGTTCGCCCTCGACGGGGTCGTTCTCCTCGATGGCACCGCCGACGCCTGGAGTCCGAAGTCGATCCGGGCGTCGGCCGGAGCGTTGTTCGCGTGCCCCGTCGCGCAGCGCACCGCCGCGGAGGCTCTCGTGCACATCAACAGTGCGGGCCTGCTTCTGCTGGTCGCCGACGCCGCCGGCCACCCCGCTCGGAGACCTCCCGAAGGGGGTGGCTGGGCGCTGGTCGTCGGGAGCGAAGGGCGCGGGGCGCGCGACGTCGTGCGGGCGGCCGCCACCCGGGCGGTGGGCATTCCGATGCCGGGCCGCACCGAATCCCTCAATGCCGGCGTGGCGGGGTCGATCCTTCTCTACGAACTCACCCGGAGTGACGGAGGCGACCTTGCCTGAGGTCTGGATTCCCTGGGTGGCCGGCCTCTTCGGCCTGGCCCTCGGCTCGTTCTTGAATGTGTGCACGCTGCGGTGGCCCGTGGGGCAGTCCGTGGTGCGCCCGCCGTCCCGGTGCCCCGGGTGTGACACGCCGATTTCGCCGCGAGACAACGTCCCGGTCGTCGGATGGCTCCTCCTGCGAGGCCGGTGCCGGACCTGCCGGGCGCCCATCTCCGTTCAGTACCCCCTGGTGGAGCTGTGCAGCGCGGTGATCTGGGCGGGTTCGGCCTGGATGTGGGGCCTCGAGTGGGAGGCCCTGCGAGCGGCGCTCTTTCTCACGATCCTGCTGGGCATCGCCGTCAGCGACGCGCGGTTCTACATCATTCCCGACGAGTTCTCGCTCGGGGGCGCCGCCCTCGGGTTGGCGCTGGCGTTCGCACCTGGAGGAATTCGGCCCACCTCGGCCGTGGTCGGCGCGGTGACCGGCTTCGTCGGCTTCTGGTTGGTGGGGATTCTCGGAACCTGGCTGGTGCGCCGCACCAATCCGCAGCGCCTGGAGCAGGCCTTCGACACCCACGACGAGCAGCGCGCCGACCCAACGGTACAGGGGCGGGTGGCCCGGCTTCGTCGGCCGTCGGTGCGGGCGGGGATCCTGGCCGGGGTGGCCGCGATCACCGGGCTCCTTTGGACCACGACGGGTGCGGGGGCCGGGCTCACCGCGCTGGCCGCCCTGCTCGGTGGCGTGGCGATCCTCCTCGCGTGGGCGGAGTCGTTCGACGAGGCCACCTTCGAGGCGGAGCGCGACTCGGCGCGGGAGGCGGCCGACGAGGGCGTGGCGCAGGAGGCGCCGGCGTCGGCCCTGGGGGGCGGCGACATTCGCATGATGGCGCTCGTGGGTGCCTTCCTCGGGCCGGCCGGGGTGCTGCTGACTACGCTCGGTGGATCGGTTCTGGCCCTCGTGGCGGCGATTCCGCTCACGCTGGTGTTCCGGCAGCTGATCCCGCTGGGAATCTTCCTGGCCTACGCCGGAGCCGCGACCTGGCTCTGGGGGGACGCGCTGATCGCCTGGTATCGGGCCTTCGCCGGATTCTGAGGGCCGAGCCGACTATTCGCCGGGGCGATCGAGGCCCTCGGCCCGGTAGCGCTGCGAGAGCTCGACGTAGTGCCTGCCCCCACGCGCGATCCATTCGGCGGCGCGCCCGTCGAGGGTCTTCTTGAGTCGAGCGGGTACGCCGGCGATCACACTGCGGTCGGGAAACTCGGCGCCCTCGGTGATCACCGCCCCCGCGCCCAACGCAGGTGAAGCACTACGTCGAGACCCCAATTGCCATCAGGAGATTGAAGCAGTGCTGCGTCGGCGCGCGGCCAAGGTCCTCGCGGTTGCGGCTCAGCAGCAGCACCGGGTGTTGGTGCTGGGCGCCTGGGGCTGTGGCGTTTTCCGGAACCAGCCCCCGATGGTGGCTGACGCCTTTGGAGCACACCTCGCGGCTCCACGCTTCGCGGGCTGCTTCGATCGAGTGCTGTTTGCGATACGCGACCGCAGCAAGGACTGCGCGACGCTGCGGGCCTTTCAAGAGCGGTTCGCCGCCTAGCGTCCACCCATCAAGCTCGCGCACTGAGACAACGCGGAAGCTCCCCTGGTACTCGGCGCTGGCCGTTGAATGTGAGCCAGCGCGACATCGAGAGTTTGCTAGCATACGCCCGTGAGGTGTTGGTTGGGCGCTCTACTCTGGGGACTGCTCGTCGGTTGCGCGCCGCAGGCGACACCGCGTGCCTCACCTGCGGCGTCGCAACCTCCGCGCCCTCCGTACGGCCAGTCGTACGAGTGCGCGCCGCAGACGAAGTTGTCCAAGCCACCCAGTGACTCCGAGATCTTACTCCTGGAGCGGCGCTGCGCGCCGGGGCAACTGAAGGACTCCGGCAGCAAGGTCACCGACTGCCCGTGCACCGAGCTCGGTCTCGCGCTGAGTGAGAGGCCCGGGCCCCAAGAGCGTGCTCGCGGCATGAAGATCTTGATGAAGGACTGCAGCTTGGGGTCGCTGCTCGCCTGTGACAGCTACGAGCTAGAACGAGAACTCTGCCTGCGCGATCCGGAACAGCCGAGCTGTTCGCCCATTCGCGAAGCTGGTTTAATCCCTGAGGAAAAGCTGCCCCTGCGTGACGTCCTTGACTGTCGTCGTCACGAGCGAAGGGTCGTGTGTCTCGACGAGCAACGCTATTTCGTCCGTGACGCCGGGGGCCAATGGGACCAAGCGCGGATCGAATCGTGGCACCGCGAGGACGTATCGCGGGAGGCGCGCTGGGTTGCTGAGCTGCCCGGCGGGGCGCGGGTGATCGTCACCCGAGGCTACCTGAAGTCTGACAGCGAGAAGATCCCTTCAGGGCGCTCCGTGAAACTCACGCCAGCGGAGTTGGCGTCCGCCAGGCGCGCTATCCAGGCTCAGCCGAAGGTCGAACGACGTTGCCACGTGGCATATCAGTGCCTCGAAGCGATCGCGAATCGGCGCCCCCGTGCTGTCCCGCGTTCCGAGGGGCAGGTCGAAGGGGAGGAACTCGAGGTCGAGCGGCCCGAGGCCGAGGTGCCTTTTGCTGACTTGCTGACCTCACTGCGCGGTTGCGAGCGAGCGCGCACCCTGGCGCTCGCCAGCCTCGACGGTCAACCACCCCCCAGCGCCTGCATGGTCAAGTGAGCCGACGATGGCTACTTCTTGGTGACTTCGCTGAGGTCCACGCCGTGGCGGCGCATCATGCGGTACAGCGTGCTGCGGGCCACGCCGAGGCGCTTTGCGGCGAGGCTGACGTTGCCTGCCACCTCCTGTAGCGCGCGGCGTACGGCCCAGCCCTGGGCTTCTTGAAGCTGGTTCTCTTCGGACACCTCAGGAGCCAGCGGCTCGTGACTGGCGACGAGATCCGGGGGCAGGTGAGCCAGCTCGAGGGCCGCCGAGCCCTGGGCGAGGACCAGAGCGACGTCCAGGGTGCTCTTCAGCTCGCGCACGTTCCCTGGCCAGGGATGCCGCTCGATGAATCCCTGCACGTCCAGCGAGAGTTCTGGCGTCGGTACGACTTCGTGCTTCTCTGCCAGTTGAGTCAAGAGGTGCTTCGCCAGGCTGACCGCGTCGCTGCGAGAGCGGAGCGGCGGCAGCGTGACGGTGGCCCCCTTGAGGCGATAGTAAAGATCCTTGCGGAAATAATCAGCCGCCACCAGCGCCGGCAGGTCGCGGCAGGTGGCGCACAGCACTCGTACGTCCGCGCTCTGAGGCTTGGAGTCTCCCACGCGGTGATACGTGCCGGACTCCAAGAAGCGGAGCAGCGCGGCTTGCATCGCCATGGGCATCTCCCCGACTTCGTCGAGGAACAGCGTGCCGCCCCGCGCCGCGTGCAGGTAGCCGTTCCGGCCCCCCTTCTCTGCTCCCGTGAACGCACCTGGCGCGTAACCGAACAGCTCACTCTCCAGGAGAGTCGGAGTGATGGCCCCACAGTTGACCGCGACGAACGGACCGCCTGCGCGAGTGCTGGCGCCGTGGATGGCGCTCGCGAGTAGCTCCTTGCCCGAGCCCGTTTCCGCAAGGAGCATGACTGGGATATCGCTGCGCGCGATGCGCGCGGCCCAGTCCAGCGCGCTCTTGGTTGGGGCGTCCTGGGCGAAGATCTCGGAGAAGGCATCCCGCGCCGGCGCTGGGGCGACCACCGGTGGCGGCGGCGTGGTGGGAACCCGAGCTGGATCCATGAACACCAACAGCGCGATGACGCGCCCCCCGCTCTCGATGGGTTCGGCGTGCAGGCGGTGCGCGCGGCCACTCACGGGCGAGTAGATCTCGAGGCTGCTCGCGGTGAGCGCCAGCCGGGTGAGCCCTTGGAAATCGAGGCCGAGCAGGGCGCTTACGTCGCGAGTAGCGTCGCTGTTCGCGAACAAGCGGCGGGCGGGGCTGTTCAGGCGCGACACTCGCCCGGGCGGCTCCACCAGCGCCACAGGACAATTCATGCGCTCCAGGCTGCGACCCAGTGCCCGGGTCACAGCCGCCCCGGCGAGGGAGTAGGCGCGCAGGCGTAGCAGCTCGGTGAGCGCGGATGCCGCGGCCATGACCGCAGAGGCGATCGCGCTGTCCGCTCGCGTTACCATCGAGGTGGCGTCGAGCACCGCGACGGGTGAGCCATCCGCATCGTAGACCGGCGCCGCGTAGCAGACGAGGCCGTGATACGCGCGCGCGAAATGCGCCGTACCATGGACCACCACCGGTCTCCCTGCGGCAATGGCGGTGCCGATCGCGTTCGTGCCTCGTACCGCTTCGCTCCAGCTCGCGCCCTCCATCAGCAGCACGCGGCGGGCTTCGGGGGCGAAGGCCCCGCCGCCCGCTGCGCTGACGATGACCCCGTCCATATCGGAGACGAGGAGCATGTAGTCCTGGCCGCCGACGCTGGCAGCCGTGCGCTGGAGCACGTCGAAGCCATCCTGCAGCACGGGCTCGACCCGTTCGATCCGCGCCCGGAGATCCGTGCCTCGAGTCAGCGCGTCTTCCGGCTTGGGGCCGTCGGTGGGTGCGCCCAGGGATCGTGAGCGCTCCCAGTGACCGAGGATCGGCAAGTGCGCACCGAACGCAATCCCGCGCGGGTGCCTGGCCTGAAAGTCGAGCCAGGTCCCCTCCGTCGCGTGATCGAGCAGGATCGGATCGAGCACCGGAGAAGGGTATGCGCGGCCCCCGCTTCGAACAAGCTCGCTCGGTCTCTGATTCGTTTCGCAACAGCCGCGTTGTTGCGGGGCGCTCCAGCCCGCGCGGCTCCAAGGGGCGAGACCTAAGTTTTCCGCACTGTTTCGTGTTGGCCCGCCCCGTGCACGAGCGCCCACCGCGTGCAGGACGCGACGCGGCGCAGTTCGCCGCTTCGCTCTCCAAGCAGACGAAGAGGAGGAGGAACCATGCGCTACGAGCGACCCAATTCAGCCGGATCCAAAGTCAACTACCAGTCCCGATACGAGAACTTCATCGGTGGCGAGTGGGTGAAACCCAAGCGAGAGCAGTACTTCGAGAACATCTCTCCAGTCACCGGAAAGCCGTTCTGTGAGATCGCGCGCTCCACCGAGGAGGACATCGAGCTGGCGCTCGACGCCGCGCACTCCGCGAAGGGGAAGTGGGGCAAGACGCCTGTCGCCGAGCGCGCTCAGGTGCTCAACCGCATCGCCGATGTGATGCAGGAGAACCTCGAGTGCTTGGCCGTCTCCGAGACCTGGGACAACGGTAAACCCATACGGGAAAGCTTGGCGGCTGATCTCCCGCTTGCGATCGACCATTTCCGCTACTTCGCGGGCTGCCTGCGCGCGGAGGAGGGCAGCATGGCCGAGCTGGATGAGCACACCGTGGCCTACCACGTCAAGGAGCCCCTCGGTGTCGTGGGCCAGATCATCCCCTGGAACTTCCCGCTCTTGATGGCAGCCTGGAAGCTCGCACCGGCGCTCGCGGCCGGCAACGCCGTGGTGCTCAAGCCCGCCGAGCAGACGCCGGCGACCATCTTGCTCTTCGCCGAGCTGATCAGCAAGGTCCTGCCGCCTGGCGTCTTGAATGTGGTCAATGGCTTCGGGGTCGAGGCGGGCAAGCCGCTGGCACAGAATCGCCGCGTAGCCAAGGTGGCTTTCACCGGGGAAACGACCACCGGGCGGCTGATCATGCAGTACGCCTCGGAGAACTTGATCCCCGTCACCCTGGAGCTCGGTGGCAAGAGCCCGAACATCTTCTTCGCCGACGTTTGGGATCAGGACGACGCCTTCAGACAGAAGGCGCTCGAGGGCTTCGCGATGTTTGCGCTCAATCAGGGAGAGGTGTGCACCTGTCCGTCGCGCGCGCTGGTCGACAAGAAGATCTACGGTGCGTTCCTGGACAGCGCCGTGGCCAGAGCCGCTCGCGCCGTGCCCGGCAACCCGCTGGACACCAGCACCATGCTCGGCGCTCAAGCCTCGAACGACCAGCTGGAGAAGATCCTCTCCTACATCGACATCGGGAAGAAGGAGGGCGCGAAGGTGCTCACAGGGGGAGAGCGTGTCCGCGTCGAGGGCTGTGAAGATGGCTACTATGTCGCGCCCACGGTGTTCGAGGGCAACAACTCCATGCGTATATTCCAGGAGGAAATATTTGGTCCCGTCGTCTGCGTTACCTCGTTCGACGGCTACGATGACGCCATCAAGATCGCGAACGATACCCTCTACGGGCTCGGCGCGGGTGTCTGGACACGCAGCGCGCACACCGCGTATCGCGCGGCGCGTGCCATCGAAGCGGGCCGCGTCTGGACGAACTGCTACCACCTCTACCCGGCCCATGCGGCGTTCGGTGGCTACAAGCAGTCAGGTATCGGGCGCGAAACGCACAAGATGATGCTCGATCACTACCAGCAGACGAAGAACATCCTCGTCAGCTACGACGAGAATCCGATGGGATTCTTCTAGGGTCGTATGTCAGCCCCAACCGACAGCCAACCAGCGCCTCCAGCCCAGGAGGCGCAGATTGGCGCGACCCAGGAGGCGCTCGCGCTGCTGACCAAGTTGATCGCGAACCACGGCCCGCTGATGTTTCATCAGTCTGGTGGTTGCTGCGATGGCAGCGCGCCCATGTGTTATCCCCGCGGAGAACTTCGGCTCGGTGTACGCGACGTGCTGCTCGGCGAAGTCGGCGGCACGCCGTTTTACATGGGTGGCGACCAATACGAGCGCTGGAAGCACACCCGGCTCACGCTGGACATCGTGCCAGGGCGCGGCTCCGGCTTCTCGCTGGAGGCCCCGGAGGGTGTGCGCTTCATCATTCGCTCGGATCTTTGCAGCGTCTGAGCGGAGCGTCTCACCCCCGAAAATCCTGGCGCAGGCGGCGACTCGGGCGCCGTCTGGTCGCGGGGCTGAGGCGACCTCGGCGCCACAATGGACAGCATCGCCACGCGTTCGCTCGAGCGCCGTGGCGGTTAGCGCGCTGCGCTCGGTCCAACTGGCGTGGCCCGATGCCTGCATTGAACCGGGTCATGACTATTTTCGAACGACTCCGCGCCGACCACGATGTCCAGCGCACGCTGATGCGCTTGCTCCTGAAGACCCACGGTGACTCGAGTGGCCGCAAGGAGCTGTTCGGGCGCCTCAAGCGCGCGATTGAGACTCATGCCGAGGCCGAAGAGCGCGCGTTCTACGCGCCGCTGCTCGCGAGTGAGCTTGGTCGGGAGCCTGCGGCGGACGCTGTGAGAGAGCACGGGCAGGTGCGAGACCTGCTGGGCGAGCTGGAGCAGCATGACATGAGCAGCTCCGGGTGGTTGGCCAAGGCGAAGGTCATGGTGGACCTGAACGAGCACCACATGCAGGAGGAAGAGCGCAAGACGTTCGAAGTCGCTGCCCAGGTGCTGAGCGACAGCGACCACCAGCAGCTAGTCCGCGAGTTCGACACCTACTCCGACCGTGTTCGAGCGGCGGAGTAGCGCGGGGCGTCCCACGGGGCGCAAATAGCTGTGGTCGGCTGGCGCGCTCGCGCCTGCTTTCTGGCAGACTCCGCGGGTGTCTAGCATCGCGCTCGCGCTTTGGGAACTGCCCCAGAACCTGCTGGGGGCCGGGCTGCTCCTGGCCCACCGCGCGCTAGGTCGCGCCAAGAGCGAGCAGCGCGAGCACCAGCGGCTGTTCATCGAGTCGGACTGGGTCGCTGTTTCCCTGGGGTACTTCGTGTTCTGGATGGAGCCCAGTGCTTCGCGCCACTTCTTCCTCGATGCAGCCACTCGCGACCACGAGTACGGCCACACGTTTCAGTCGCGCTTGCTGGGGCCGCTGTACCTACCACTGGTCGGTGCGCCTTCGGTGTCCCGGGTGGCCTACGCGATCGCGTATCGCGAGCTGACGGGTCGGCGCTGGCGCCACTACTTCGACGGTTGGCCCGAGCGTCAGGCGGATCGCTACGGTGGCGTGGACCGCGCGCAGATCCGCCAGGCTTGGCCCACGGACTGAAGCGTTGGTGGCAGGGGTCAAGCAACGCTCTGCTACGGAACGTGCTGCTCGAACCAGTCGGTCAGATCTTGCGCCACCTGCGCCTGCTCGGGCTCGTGGAGCAAGTCGTGATAGAGGCCGCGGTACAGCACCAGCCGTTTGTCTTGGGAGCTCGCGCGCTCGACGATCTCGACTGTTCCCCGCGGATCCGTGGCGCGGTCGGCGGTCCCGTGCAGCGCCAGCAGCGGCATCTGGATTTTTTGGGGGTGAGCCCAGACGTATTCCAGTGCCTCCAACAGCGCGACACCCGTTCGAGCAGGGCCCGCTGGTTGATACACCAGGTCGCTCTCGTCCATTTCGGCCACGCGCGCTGGGTTGCGACTGAACCATGCGTTGGGCACGTCGACCAGCGGTGCGTTGGGCAGCAGCGTACCGACGAAGGGGGTCGCCGCGGCCTCGATCGGCATGCGGTCGACGCGCAGCGCTGGGGCGAGCAGCACCAAGCCGCTGAGCTCGGCGCCGTGTTGCTCTGCGTACAGCGCGCTCAGCGCACCGCCCACGCTGTGCCCCATCAAGAATACCGGCCTTGGCTGCGGCACTTCGCGTCGCGCGAGGGTCACCGTTTGCTGCAGGTCACCCACCAGCTGGTCGAAGTCGTCGAGGGTCGCGCGTTGCCCCGAGGAATGGCCGTGGCCGCGCAGGTCGGCCGCGTACACCGCGAAGCCGCGCGCCGCCAGGCTCTGGGCGAACGCCGCGTAGTCTCCGCTGTGCGACTTGAGCCCGTGTTGGATCACCAGGGCGGCGCGCGGCGCTCCTCGAGGCTTCCAGCTCTGACGATACAGCTGGGCGCCGTCGCTGGCCTCGAACAGCGCCTGGCTATGAGTGGCGCCAGGTGCCTCCCCGGTCGCCGCAGGCAGCTTCGCAGCGCGCTGGGGCGGCGCGCAGCCCAGCGCCAGTAGGCAGACTCCAGCGCAGACCCCGAGAGCAAGCAAACGCCTCATCACACCCCTCCCGCGAAGTCGAGACCCAGCCAGAACCCGAGCTGACGTACGCCGGCGCGATCCGCGTAGCTGAAGCCGATCGCCGGCCCGCCTCCGGCGGACAGCTGGCGCCAGTAGCGGTGCTGCGCGCCGAAGCGCAGCCAGATCCCAGCCTCGAAGTCGTCGAACGGGAAGTCGTCGTCCGCGCGCTGACGGTCGTCCTGGAGTTGCCAGCTCGGCTGAAACCAGAGCTGGGGTCGTAGCGGCCCCAGGCTCACCGCGGCGCGCACCTCCGGTGCAATCTTGAATCCGAGAGGAAGCGACTCGCCCAGCGCGTCTAACCCCACCCCCCCACACGCGGCGATGAAGTCCTGGCGCCTGGAGCGGACGCCGAAGCCTGCCAGGAACGCGGTGGCCCCATAGCTCGCGCCGGGCTTGCCACCGCCAGCGTAGCCATCGAGACCCAGACAGTAGGTCGCCGTGCGCCCGATCAGGAACCGATTGCTCGCCGCTCCTTCGAACACCGAGACATCGACCGGCGAGTCCCCCAGGGAGCGCTGGTAGCGCGCGAACAGCGCAGTTTCCGCGAGGTGAGGGAGCGGATCCGGGGCCAGCTCACTCGCGTCGACGTAGGCCGCGCGTGGCTGAGCGGCGGCTGGGCGGGGCGCGCCCGCGAGGACGAAGAGTGGTGCTGCCAGGCCCAGCAGGGTCCTCTGCAGCGTGGTGGGACTCCGTGACATGGCGCACTGATGCCAGGCTGCTCGCGGGGTGTCTGTCAACTGGCGGACACTCGCTCCATCATTCCGCTGTTTCAGTGCAGGCGGAAGTGAGGCGCTCGAGGCGCTCGAGGTGCAACACGCAAATCACCTTCCCCACGCGCTGCACGTAGAGTTCGCGGCTCAGCTCGCCCAGCACACGATTGACCATTTGCCGCGTGGCTCCCACGAGCTCAGCCAGATCTTGCTGGTTGATGCGGATATCGACGGCGAAGCCGTGTTGGCAGGGTCCGTCGCTCTCTCGAGCCAGCTCGAGGAGCGCCTCGGCCACCCGTGTGCGCACGTCCTTGAACACCAGCGACTCCAGGCGCCGGACCAGCCGCGCCTGGCGATCCTCGAGCTGTTGAACCACGGAGAGCGCGAGCTCGGGGTGCTGGCGCAGCAACGCCTCGAAACCGGCGCGGGGCAGCCCTGCCAGCTCGCTCGCTTCCAGGCTCTCGACTTCCAGCGCCGTCGGCGCGCCGCCGGTGGACAACCTGCCGAACATATCACCCGGCTGCAGGATCGCCTCGACCAGGCGCCCGCCGAGCGCGCTCATGCGGCACAGCTTGATCCCTCCGGAAACGATTACCCACACTCGAGTGTCGTCCTCTTCCAGCAACAGGCTGCTGCGTCGCCCGAGTGTCCTGATCTCGGCGCCGGATACCAGCGCCTCTAGCTCCTGCCTGGCTTCGCCACCCCACAGGTTCGCGCCGCCCAGCGCCCACACGCCGCGCTTGGGCTCATGTGTTGGTCGCCCGGTGCGCCGCTCGCGGCGGTTGAGCAGCGTCACCAGCTGTCGCCCCAGCGCACGCACTGGGGGTAGCTGCTTGACGGCAGTGAAGGGCGCCTCGTCGGACACGGCTCACCGACCATATCACCAAGGGTGGGTCGAGGCGCTCGGCCAGAACGACAGGTGGCCAAGCCCTTCTCCTGGCGCCCGATCAGGTGCGGGCTCGCCGATCCAGCAGACTGCGCACCCGCTCGGCCAGCACCGCGGGCGAGAAGGGTTTGCGCAGGAACGGAAAACGATCGGCGTCTGCGTACTCCGGCACCGCCTCCGCGAAGCCGCTCACCAGCAGCACCTGGAGGTTCGGGAAGCGTTTGCGCAGCTCGCTCCCCAGGACGTGCCCCGACATGCCTGGCAGCCTCACGTCACTCACCAGCAAGGCGATGTCCGCCAGCTTTGGCAGCTCCAGTGCTCGCTCCGCGCTCTCCGCGCTCCGCACGGAGTAGCCCAACGCCTCGAGCGCCCGCACCGTGGTCCTGCGAACCAACGGATCGTCTTCCACCACCAGCAGCGACTCCAGTCCGCCGATGCTCTTTCGCACGGAAGCAGGGGGCGCCAGCGGCGTGGCAGCGTTCGTGATGGGGAGCCAGATCTCGAAGCGCGTGCCTTCCCCTGGGGCCGAATCCACGAGGATACTGCCGTCCAGCTGAGCGATGATGCCGTGCACCGTGGCCAGCCCAAGCCCGGTGCCGCGGCCTTCCCGCTTGGTGGTGTAGAATGGCTCGAAGATGTGGGACACCACCTCGCTGCTCATCCCGACGCCGGTGTCCGCAATCTCCAGCAGAACGGACTCCACCTCGGGTGTGGCCACGACCTTCGGCGGCACACCGCGTCGCGTCGAGATGCGCAGGCGGCCGCCGTCGGGCATCGCGTCCCGGGCGTTGACGGTGAGGTTCAACAGCACCAACTGAAGCTGTCCTGGGTCTCCCATGACCGTGGCGCCTTCGGCGCCCAGGTCGGTCTCCAGCTGGACTTGCTCACCCAGAGCACGCTGGAGCAGTGTACGCACCGTCCCGATCAGGGCGTCGACCTCGACTGGCCCGGAGGCTCCGATCTGCTTGCGGCCGAAGGCGAGCAGCGATCGCGTCAGCTCCGCCGCGCGGCTGATGGCCGACTCCAGATCGGTCTTGGCCTCCGCTGCCTGGGTGCTCTCCCCAACGCGCCAGTGGTCCGACGCACCCCACATCACCGTCAACAGGTTGTTGAAGTCATGAGCCACGGCCCCGGCGAGCCGCGCCAGCGCTTCCATCTTCTGTGAGTGCACGAGCTGCGCCTCGAGCGTCTTGCGCTCCGTGACCTCCTGCACGCCACCGATCACCGCCACCGGCTTTCCCTCGGAATCCATGAGCGGTAGCGCGCGGTCTTTCAACCAGCGCACCTGGCCATCTCGATCGATCACCCGATACTCGCTGATGAAGGGCTTCCCGGCGTTGAGCGCTGCGGCAAGCTCCGTGGCGTCGGGCACGTCATCGGGGTGGATGATGCTGAGCCAGCCTCCCCGTTCCGCTACGTCTTCAGGCGTGTAGCTGGTGGCGTGCTCGAGGGAGCCCGCAAGGATGGTGGGAACCAGGGAGATGAGATCCGACTCGTAGACGTAGTCCGACGCCAGCTGCGAGTAGAGCCGCAGGCGCTCTTCGCTACGCTGTAGCTCGCTCTCGAACTTCTTCTGCGCGGTGACGTCGCGCACGGCGCCGACCATGAAGTGCACCTTGCCTTGCTCGTCCAGCACCACCGCGCCGCGACCCTCGACCCAGTGATCCGAGCCATCGTCGCGCAGGACGCGATACTGAATGTACTCCTGCGGTACGTCGCCTCGCATCGAGCGGCCGATGCGCTCCCGCACGCGTTCGCGGTCCTCTGGGTGGATCAGGTGGAAGAAGTCCTGGAGCTTCGACTGTGTGTTTCCGCGCAGAACTGGAAGAATGTGTCCGGCGGTGTCCGACCAGCGCACCAGGTCGCTCTTGGGGTCGCACACCCAGATCGCCACCCCGGAGGCACGCAGTGCATGCTCCACCTCTGACGCAGTGAATCCTTGAATCGTCCCCCCAGACATTCCCGTTTCGAAACGTACCGGAGGCGTGGCGCGGAAACTAGCGACGAAGCGACTCCTCCAAGGCCCCAGCGCCTCGCTCCGAGAGCGGCGGCGTAGGTGGCGCCCTATGGAGCGTTCGCTCGCACCTGCTTGCCCACCGCCCGCAACCGCTGGATCAGCTTGGTTTTGCCTGCGTGCTCCTGCCAGAAGCCGCTGCCGCCTCCATTGCTGGTCATGCGAATGTAGATCTGATCGGCCTCCGAGAGCACCTGGCGGGAATTGGGGGCCTTGGGGTGCTTTTCCAGCCACGCTGTGTAGGCCTGGAGCGCACGCCAGCGCTCGTCTCCGCGTTCCATTGCGGCTTCGATCGCCTTGCGCTGTCGGGCCTGCTTCAGGGCTCCATAGTGCATGCTGAGCCCGCGCAGGAACCCGGACTCCGCGCTGGCGAACAAGCGTGAGTGCTGCTCGTTGAGGAAGCGCGCGTAGGCGAGCTGATCGCTCTTCGCCAGACGAGCGGCCCTTGCGTAGGCCGCTTTGCGATCCTTGGAGCCCACGTGTCGTGCCGCGGTGTTCCAGTCCTTGGCCCGAGCCGCCAGCTCGCCTTCGATGAGTTGCCGCAGCTCCCCGGTCGCCCGCTTCCGCTGCGCGCGTAGCTGACGGTCCGTCAACGCGACTCGCACCAGGTAGTGCTGAGAGTCCAGTGAGAGCTTGGGGAGCTTCAGCGCTTGCTCGGGCTGGTGCGCCCTCAAGTACAAGCCGCCGAGCATCGCCGCCTGTTGGGGGTCGGCGGGGGTGCGCTCGAGCTGTTTACGTGCGGAAGTGACCTGGCCGTGCTTTGACAGGGCGATGGCCCGGGCCTTGCCCCAGAAGGCAGTGGGGGCAGTGCTCGTCTTGGGGAACCGCGCGGGCAGCCGCGCGCCAGGCTTCTGCGAGGCGACCCAGTGGAGTAGCCGCTCTTGCAGGTTGACCGCCCAGGTCGCCTTTGGGTCCGTGGTGGAGAGCTTCCACAGCCCATCCCAGCGCGCCGCCGTCAGGGTGTCCTCGTTGGTGAGCGCCGTGAGCAGCACGGGGTCGCTCACGTGGCGCAGGACGCTCACGCTCGGCGGATTGCCGGTGCGCAGCAGGTAGTACATCTCGCTCGCGGCGCGCTGAGGGTGGCGCTCGAAGACGTCGACGAGGATCTCCCACGCGGCGTCCAGATCGTCAGCGAAGAACTCGATGCGCACTCCGCTGAGGCGCACGTCGTCGGCGAGCGGGTGCTTGGGGTACTTGCTGAGTCCCCCTTGGCCATCGCGGCATCGAGCTGAGCGAGTGAGAGCTTCGCCTGGGTGGGCTCCTCTTGGCGGTAGCGCTCCAGTTCGGCGAAGCCCTGGGGATTGCTCTTCACCAGCGGGTAGGGGAAGCCGAGCTCCGCCGCACGGCTCCACTGCCAGTCCTCCTCGGCATAGCTGAGGTCGCTCAGGTACTGGTCGAGAGGGCGCAGTACGCCGAGATTTCCGTAGTCAGGTCCGCCGCAAGCCACCGCGGCGCGCGGCGTCGCAGCGAACCACAGCGCGAGCGCCGCGAACACGCACCAGAGGCCGCGCTCGGCCACTATCCAAGAGCGCTTCACGACCTGCCCCCTCCCTCTGCCAGGGCGCGAAACACGCCCTGGGTGTCCTGGTTCGCGGCGAACACCCAGGTGCCGCGATAAAGTGGATCCTCGCGGAATAAAACGGAGCGCTCGACCCAGCACTCGTGATCCGTCGCCGACCTGGGTAGGGAGCCGTCGGTCGAGGCGCGAGCCCGCTCGAAGGCGCCGACTCCAATGCGGAAAGGTAGCCCGTGCTGCCCGAGCTGCCGAGCCAGCTTGCGCTGGTGCCGCCCCGTGCAGGAGAGCCCGGTGTCGAACAGCTGCAGGATGGTACCGTCCACCACCCCCTGAAGGCGCTCGCCATAGGCGGGATCCGAGAGGTGACTCGGGATACTCGTGATCCACAAGGAAACGTATCCTAGCGGTCCCTTGCGCAGCTCCCGCAGCGCCTCCGCCCAGAGCCCGAGCTTGCTGACGGGCACGTCATAGTCGAGCTGAAGCTCCGCCAGCTCGACGCCGCTCTTGCTCACTTCGAGGAGCAGCGGGCTGAGCAACGCCTGGAGGCGCCGGGCGAAGGCAACGGCTGAGCGCTGCTCTAGCGCTGGGTGCACGCTGTCCTCCAGGCGCACCACGGCGGCGACCCGCGTCGCGCCCGTTGCCGCCGGAGTGATGCCACGGCGCATGCGCAGCTGGCCCGCTTCACGCCTCACGCTGCCGACGAGCAGCGCGGGCACCAGCGCGCGGTCGTTGGCTTGGGCTGCGTCGAAGCGCTCGGCGTCTCGCGTCGTCCACACCCACTGCCCGAGCTGGCCCACTGGGGCTGTGCCGTTCAAGCTCGGCTCTGGCTCCGTGTCGCGCGCTGTGCGCAGCATCAGCAGCGCAGGCAAGGCACCCAGCGCGAGCAGGAGCCCTGCCCAACGCAGGTTTCGGGGAGAGGCACGCATGGCTTCGTTCTCGGGGTTACCTGACGAAAACGCCAGAAACCCGCGAGGATCTTCCCGCGGCGCTCAGCCTGGGTGCCACTTCGGTATCTGAGGTGCCTGGCCGCCTCGTGGGCTCAGCGCTCCGGCAGCGGAATGAACTCGGCCTCGTCGCCGGGGACCTTCTCAAAGCGCTCGCTCGCGCCCTCACCCGTCAGCGCTAGCCACTGCGCTTTGGCTTCCTCGATGCGCTCCCGTTGGCTCGAGACGAAGTTCCACCACATGAACCGATCGCCGTCCAGTGGGGCGCCGCCGAGCAGCATCACTCTGGAGTCGCGCTTGGCCCGAACGCGGGCACCCTCACCCCCAGAAAAGACGGCCATCTGTCCCACGGCGACCGAGACGGCTGGGGCACCCGAGCCGGTTTCCGAGCTCAACGCCTCGATCTCGCCGACGGCGACGTAAGCCGCGCGCTCGGCGTAGACTGGGGGCAGCTCCAGGATTTTGCCGCGGGGAATTTCGGCGTCGACGTAGAACGTGGGGGAGTGGACTCGCACCGGGGAGCGCTCGCCGTAGGCTTCGCCCGCCAGGACTCTGAGCTTGACGCCGTCCAGCGTCAGCTCGGGCATTCCTTCCGCGGGGTAATGTTCGAAGCGAGGCTCGATCTCCTCGTCGGCTTGGGGCAAGCCGAGCCACACCTGGACGCCATGCAGGTTGTTCACCGCCTCGTCCGGCATCCGCTCCGAGTGCACGATGCCTCGCCCTGCCGTCATCCAGTTCACCGCACCCGGCCGAATCACTTGTTCTGAGCCCAGGCTATCGCGATGCAGCACCGCGCCTTCGAACAGGTAGGTCACCGTCGCCAGGTTGATGTGGGGGTGAGGACGCACCTGCATGCCAGTCTCGAGGCGCCCGCCGTGGTCACCGAAGTGGTCGAAGAAGATGAACGGCCCCACGCGCCGTCGAGCGATCGCCGGTAAGACTCGGCGCACTTCGAGCCCGCCCAGATCCTTGCCGCGTCCGTCGATCAGCGTTTCGAGGTGGGAGACGGCGCAGTCGATGCACTGGGCGAGTTCGGGGTTGGTACGTACGCTCACAGATGGCTCCTTGATCTGCGCCGCAGGGATTGCGCGCGTTCTTGCGTGTGACTCCGGGGACGCCCGGTGTAAAGGGGCACTCGCGATGAGCTTGATTGACGACGATCTCCCGCCGCACCAGGTCGACACTGTCCTCCAGAGCCTGGCTGTGGAGCCATCGACCCACGCGCCGCGGGTGCTGATCCTGTACGGCTCGCTGCGCGAGAAGAGCTTCAGCCGCTATCTGGCGGAGGAGTGCCAGCGGGTGTTGACGCGCTTCGGGGCCGAGGTGCGCGTGTTCAAGCCCAATGGGCTGCCCGTGTTCGATCGTCAGTCGAATGACCACCCCGAGGTGGTGCGCTTGCGGCAGCTCTCCATCTGGTCCGAAGCTCACGTCTGGGTCAGCCCCGAGCAGCACGGCTCGATGACCGCGGCGTTCAAGAATCAGATCGACTGGTTGCCGCTGTCCGATGGAGCGGTGCGGCCGACTCAAGGACGCACGCTGGCGGTGCTCGAGGTGAGCGGAGGCTCGCAGTCCTACAACGCCGTGAACCAGCTGCGCATCCTGGGGCGCTGGATGCGTATGTTCACGATCCCCAATCAGTCGTCCGTGCCTCAAGCCTGGCGCGAGTTCGACGACGACGGACGGATGAAGCCGTCGGGCTACCGCGATCGTGTGGTCGACGTGATGGAGGAGCTATTCCGGATGACGCTCTTGCTGCGTGACCGGGTCGATGTCTTGACCACCCGCTACAGCGAGCAGAAGCAACTGGCCGAGCAGGGCAAGCTCAAGAAGGGCCTGGGTGTCTGAAGCCGCGTGTGCTGAGCCCCTGCGGAGCGCCCGCGTCCCGTGCTTGCGCGCGGTCATCTCGCGCCGGTAGCAGCGGAGCCTGGAGCCTTCACTCGCGGTTCGGCTTCTGGCGCAAAACCCTTGCTTCGGGCTTCCAACGCAGCCAACCCTGGCGGCGCTATGGCCAGCAAAGGGCGCCCCTACCGCACGTTCGAGTTCCAAGGCTTCAGCATCCTCGTGGGGAGAGGTGACGCCGAGAACGACGAGCTGAGCCTGCGTGTGGCGAAGCAGCGCGACACCTGGCTCCATGTCGGAGGCGGCACTCCGGGGAGCCACGTGGTGATCCAGCGCCCCGAGAGCGGCGAAGAGCCAAACCGCGAAGTGCTGGAGTACGCGGCCAGGCTCGCTGCCTGGTTCTCCAAGGCGCGCAACGCCAAGCGGGTCGAGGTGCACTACTGCCCGGCGAGCCACGTGAAGAAGCCCCGCGGCGCACCGCGGGGCATGGTTCAGCTGAGCAGCTTCAAGAGTATCCGTGTGGTACCGGAGCTGCCGGAAGCGGAAGAGCCTGACGTCGAGTGATGGGCCAGCGCTGGCAGGGGTGTTGAAAAACACCCTGCCAATCAACAGCCACCGCGCCCGCACAGACTTGCACCAGCCTGTTAGGCGAAGCCTTGCGTGGTTCAGTTCGACGAGCTGAGCTGAGAGCCCTTCACGACGAGACCGTAGAACTCGCTGCGCAGGGGGTCTTCGCCTTGAGTCTGGCTGACGATCTGCAAGATGTCGTCGAAGCGCTTCCCTTGGGAGTGCTTGGAGCCTCGCAGGATCTCGGCGAACTCCACGACGCCCGCGGCGAAGCGGAAGTCAGGCCCGGCCTGCTCGAAGCTGCTCCAGGCTGAGGCGAGATCGAAGTCGAACGTCAGCTCTTGGCTGGTGTCCGCCGTGGGCTCCTTGTAGCGCAGCCGCACCGTCGCCATGCGGCCTTCGCTCTGCTCGAGATCGCGCTCGAGCTCGTAGAAGGAGGTCACGAAGTGACCGGCGCCCAGGTCGCCCGCGTCCTTGGTGTCATCGATGAAGTCCTCGTTGTTCAGCTTGCGGTTCTCGTATCCCACCAGGCGATAGCGCTGAACGACGTCCTTGTTGAATTCCACCTGGATTTTCACGTCCTTGGCGATCACCTGCAGGGTGCCCACCAGGTTCTCTCCTAGCACGCGCAGCGCCTCGTTCTGGGTGTCGATCAGCGCGTAGTTGCCGTTGCCGTGATCCGCGAGTTGTTCCATCTGCGCGTCGTTGGCGTAGTCGCCGAAGCCGAGCACGGAGAGGGTCACTCCGCGTTGGCGGTAGTCGTCGATCTCGCTGATCAGCGCGTCTCCCGTCAGCCCCACGTTGAAATCCCCATCGGTGCACAGCACCACACGGTTGATGCCGTTGCTGCGGAAGGCGCTCTCAGCCAGCTCGTAGGCCTTCTGGATACCTGCATGGCCGTTGGTGCTGCCGCCTGACTGCATCGCGTTGATGGCGTCCAGGATCTCACTCTTGTTCTCGACCGCAGTTGGCTCGAGCACCACCGCCTCGCGCCCCGCGTAGACGACGATGCCGAGGCGGTCTGTCGGCTCGAGCTTGCTCACCAGCTGGCGCAGCGACCACTGTACCAGCGGCAGCTTGTTGTACGCGCCCATCGAACCAGACACATCCACCAGGAACACGAGATTCGCCGGTTTGCGCTCCTCGAGGGGAACCTGCCTGCCCTTGATGCCGATGCGGAACAGATCCTGGCCGGCTTCTCCAAACTTGGATGGAGCCAGCTCGAAGCTCACGCTGAAGGGAAGCGTGTCCGGGTTGGGGTAGTCGTATTTGAAGTAGTTCGTGTACTCCTCGATGCGCACACCGCTGGGATCTGGCAGGCGCCCTGCGCTGAGGCTCTGGCGCATCGCGGTGTAGCTCCCGGTGTCCACGTCCGCGCCGAAGGTCGACGTGTCCTCTTCAGAAGTCTCGACCCAGTCGTTCTCTTGGGGCAGGTTCTCCGAGCCGCCCTGAGCGGCTGGGGGCGCTTCGGCGCCCGCGGTCGCGCCGCTGCCTCCGTTTCCGATATAGCCGGAGCCGCCATTGCCATACGCGGCTGAGCTGCCCGAATCGCTGCTGCTCATGGAGCAGGCGCCCAGCGAAGCGAGCATCAAGCCGGCCGTGGCCCAGTGCGCAACGTGTGTCAGTCGTGAAGTCATCCAACCCTCCTTGGTTCAAGCAAAGCGGGGAGTTGCACTTCAAGATGCGTGCCGGACCTGGCGCAGCCGGAAGTCGGCCAGAAAAGGCGCCGCGCCGGCACAGGGCTTCGTGCCACGGTGGCCGAGACCAGGGCAGCGGAGTCAGTGTTCACGAACGCAGAGCGGCCGCGCGTTGCCGCGCGGCCGCGTGACCGGACCGGAGATGCTGCGAGCGCTCAGTTTCCGGCGTGGCTCAGCTGCGAGCCCTGGACCACCAGGCCGTAGAACTCCTTGCGAAGGTTGTCCTCGCCCTGGGTTGCGTTGACGATCTGAATGATGTCGTCGAAGCGCTGCCCCTGGGAGTGCTTCGAGCCGCGGAGGATCTCCGCGAACTCGACCACACCGGCTGCGAAGCGGAAGTCGCTGCTGGCGGCATCGAAGCTGCCGATCGCCGAAGCCAGGTCGAAGTCGAAGGTGAGTTCCTTGCTCACGTCCTCATCGGGCTCCTTGTAGCGCAGGCGCACCGTAGCCATGCGACCTTCGCTCAGGTTCAAGTCGCGCTCGAGCTCGTAGAACGACGTCACGAAGTGGCCAGCGCCCAGATCACCCGAGTCCACGGTGTCATCGCTGAACTGGTCGTTGCCGAGCACGCGGTTCTCGTAGCCCACGAGGCGGTAGCGCTGCACGACGTCTTGGTTGAACTCCACCTGGATCTTGACGTCCTTCGCGATGACCTGGAGCGTGCCCACCAGGTTGTCTCCGAGCACGTGCATGGCTTCGTTCTGGGTGTCGATCAGCGCGTAGTTGCCGTTGCCGTGATCTGCGAGTTGCTCCATGAACGGGTCATTCGAGCCCATCCCGAAACCGAGCACGGAGAGGGTGACGCCGCGATCGCGGTAGTCTTCGACCTCGGAGATCAGCGCGTCCCCCGTCAGCCCCACGTTGAAGTCCCCGTCGGTGCAGAGCACCACGCGGTTGATGCCGTTGCTACGGAACGCGCTCTCCGCCATTGCGTACGCCGTTTGAATCCCCGCGGCACCGTTGGTCCCGCCGCGAGGTTCGAGGCGGTTGATCTGGTCCAGGATGTCGCTCTTCTCACTGACTTGAGTCGGCTGCATCTCGAAGCGCACGTCGCCTGCGTAGACGACGATGCCCAGGCGATCCGTCGGCTCGAGTCGCTTCACCAGCTGGCGCAGTGACCACTTGACCAGGGGCAGCTTGTTCGTGGCGGACATCGAGCCCGAGGCGTCGATCAGGAACACCAGGTTCGCCGGCTTGCGTTCCTCGGGCGGGACTTGCTTGCCCTTGATGCCGATGCGGAAGAGATCCTGATCGGCCTCACCGAACTTCGATGGAGCCAGCTCGAAGCTCACGCTGAAGGGGTCGGTGGTCGGTTCAGGATAGGCGTAGCGGAAGTAGTTCGTGTACTCCTCGATCCGCACTCCAGAGGCGTCCGGGAGGCTGCCTGCAGTGATGCTCTGGCGCATGGCGGTGTAGCTCCCGGTGTCCACGTCGGCGCCAAACGTCGAGGTGTCTTCGACAGCGGTCTCGACCCAGTCGTTTTCGTCGGGAACCGCTGGCGCGCCCGCCTGGCCCCCAACGCCGCTCCCACCGGTGCCATAGTAGCCGCCGCCTCCCCCGCTGCCGTAGTACCCGCCGCCGGTACCATAGCTCCCGCCATTGGCGCCGCTGCCGCCGTAGCCGCTGCCCCCGGTTCCGCCGAAGGACGCGGAGCCGCCGTTCGACCCGCTCCCGCCGGCGCCCACTGTGGTGCCTCCGCTGGCGCCGCTGCCAGCGTTTGCGTTGCCAGAGCTCGAGCTGTCGCTCCCGCAGGCGACGAGGGAGGAGAGGACGAAGCTGGCCGTGGCCCAGCAGATGTATGAAGTAAGACGGTTGGACATGATGCCTCCGGTTGGGGGTGAGAGCGTGTGCCAAGCAGGCAGCTCCCCCTCCCTTCAAGACGCGTGCCGCAATGATTGCAGCTAAATTGGGCTCGATTGTGCGCTGGCACAGCTTGACACGGCTGGCTCGCTCGCGCGGCACAGGTCGCAGCAACGCGTGGCGTGGTTCCCCCGGGCGGCGGTTTGGCGGAGATTGAGGTATGCGCGGTTGGGCTGGCGTGTGGGGCCTGGTGCTTTGGGGGTGTGCTGCGGTGCAGGCGCCGGGCGCGTCGCGGGCACCTGGGTCCGTCGCGCCACCGCAGCCGGCGGCGTCCAGTGCGGCTCCGGTGGCGCCGAGCGCGAGCAGCAACCCCCCTGCGGTGGTTCGCTTGCAGCCCGCTCACAAGGAGCCCTACTGCGACTGGAAGGGCGTGGACGCGGCAGCGGTGGACGCCGCGAACCATGCCCTCGAGCTGAGCGACGCAGAGCGCGCTCGCGCGCTGAGCACTCATCTACCGTTCGGCGTGCCTCCCCCCCGATCCAGCCGACAGCCGCTCCGGGTGTTGAGGGAGTTCGTGATCCGCTACGACACCGATCTGCGGGGGCCGATTTGGACGGCGTATCGCCTGGGTCCAGGCGACATCCTCGAGGCCGAGCGTCGTGATGCTTTCCGCGCGGATCCGTTTCTGCCTGAGGACGCTCGAGCGACCTGCCGAGACTACGAGGAGCCCATCTTCGACATCGGGCACCTCGTGCCTCGGGCGGACATGAACCGAAGCGCCAGCGCCATGCTCAACACGTTCTTGCTCTCGAACATGACGCCACAGCACTGCGCCACCAACCGCGGGCCTTGGCTGGTGCTGGAAGACTTGGTGCGCCAGTGGGCGGCGGCGGGCCCCGTGCTGGTGTACAGCGGCGCGCTCTACGACTGGTACCCGCCTGAAGGAGAAGATCCGCCAGCGCAGGTCCCTCGCATGCTCTCACCGCGCTACCCGGCGGAGCAGGGCGAGGTGCGACGGGTGGCGGTGCCCTCCCACCTGTTCAAGATCGTCTTGCGCTTGAATCCCGGAGGAACCGAAGGGCCCCACGCGGTGATCGCGCTTCTCATGCGCAACGCCCCGCTCAAGGTCCCCAAGACCAAGCTCAAGCGGTACCTGGAGTCGGCCATCGTGAGCGCGCGCCGGCTACAGGTGCTCACGGGCATCGAGTTCTTCCCGCGCCCGCACAGCGACGCCCCGGCCACCGAGGTCGCGTTGCTCGACGCTCAGCCGGCGACACTCTGGGAGTATGACAGGCTCGCCTCGCAGCTCAGTGGGCGCTGCAAGGACAGCTATCCGGAGTACTAGGCGGCGAGGCCGTGCCAGGCGCTATGCTAGGCTGCGCGCCGCCGAGGAGCCTGTATGCCGAACCCGATCCACTCAAACGGCCCCGATCCCACCGCCGTGCGCGTCGCCTTGTGGCGCGCCCTGCACCTGGAAGTCGACCCTCCACCCCACGTCTTCGAGGACGCCATCGGCCTGAAGCTCGCAGATGTCGGTGACGACTGGCGAAGCCGCGGGGATATGCAGCCCCACGACAGCGGGATGGGACGTATCTCCATCGTGACCCGGGCGCGCTTCGTCGAGGATTACCTCCTGGAGCAAGTCGAGCGCGGCGTTTCTCAGTATGTGATCCTGGGAGCGGGGCTCGACACGTTCTGTCAGCGTCGCCCGGAGCTTCGCTCGCGCCTGCGTGTATTCGAGGTCGACGAGCCCAGGACCCAGGCCTGGAAGCGGGAGCGGCTCAGCGCCCTCGGCTACGGGGCTGAGGCTCAGCCCACGTTCGTGCCCGTGGACTTCGAAGCGGGGGAGTCATGGTGGTCCCAGCTCCAAGCAGCGGGCTTCGACGGATCGCGACCGGCCATGGTGGCCTCGACCGGGGTGAGCATGTACCTGACCCGCGACGCTATCACCGCCACCCTCCGAGCGGTGGCTGCCCTGGCCCCCGGCTCCACGCTGGTGATGACCTACATCTTGCGGCACGAGCTGCTCGGCGAGTGGGAGCGAGCACTGCGTGTGCGCATCGAGGCGCTCGCGGCGGGCTCGGGCACTCCGTTCATCAGCTTCTTTTCCCCGGAGGAAATCTGTCAGCTGGCCAAGGCGTGCGGCTTCAGCGCAGCGCGCTACGTCACCGCCGATGAACTGACGGAGCGCTACCTGCAGGCCCTGGGGCTACGCCAGCTGCAGTCCGAGCAGCTGCTCGTCGCGACCTGCTAGCTACTTGACCTGCTCCGGCACGCAGATCCCGTCCTTGCACTTCTCGTTGCTCTCACACGCGCCGTCGTCCTGGCAGGGCTTGCGCACGATCTTCGCCACCCACTGCGCGATGTGGTTGCCCGTCGTGATGTCCTGAAACGGCAAGCGAAACGCAGGCGCTGCTGGGTCCCCGCTGCCGACCTTCGTCGGGTCGAAGGCGGCCATCCAGAGCTGGGTGGTCGAGTTGGCCGCGAGGCGCAGACCATAGGCGCGCGCGCTGGAGAACGTGAAGTACATCACCGGGTGCGCGTTCGAGGTGTGAACGCCGGGCGCCCACTTGGGCCAGGAGCACCAACCCGGATCGCTGACCGCCCCGAGCCTGGTCGGAGCACCGCCGGCCTTCGGCACTACCCAGAGCTCGCCGTCCACGGTGTTGGAGAAGGAGTCCGTGTTGCTCGCCGAACGATTGTAAAGCACCCACTGACTGTCCGGTGACCACGCGGGATAGTAGTTGTTCTCCCCCTGGGACTGTACCAGCGGAGTGGGTGAACCGAATTGCCCTGAGGAAAACTGTGCAGTGTATAGACTGCCGCCGGTGACCCCGGGGACGGCAACGACTGGTGGCGTGCTGGGAGCCGAATAGACCAGCGTCGAGCCATCGGGTGACCAGTCTGGCATGGTCCCGTTGCTGATCACCTTCTGGTTGACGTCGGCGCCGCTGTTGGCATCCCGCCATCCAATGCTCGCTCCGTTGGAGTACAACAGCTGTCCGCCGTCGGGCGAGTACGAGAAGAAGTTGGCTGCGCCAGTCACCGGGCCGTTGGAGCCCTGCACTGCGACCTTCGTCGCGATGTCGAACTCGGTGTACGGCGCCGGCGCAGGGATGTCCTTGCCGACGACGATCTTGCGCCCGTCGGGGGACACCGCGTGGCAGCCGACGCACACACCCGCGCCGGCTTGCTGTGGAGTGAGATACAGCTCCGCGGTGGCGAGGGCGTAGCCGAAGTCGTAGCGCTGGATCACGCCGGCGTCGTTCCAGTAGTAGAGGCCGCCCACGATGTCCTCCAGGCTGAAGGAGATCTGGCGCACGTCGCTGGTGCCCACCGTCCCTGGGTTCGCCCCGTCGACGCCGCGCATCGAGTAGCTCACTGGAGCCTCGCCCCGCGAACCGTCGGCGAGCTTCTCCCAGAACGTCTGGTCCGGTGTGTAGACACAGCCCTGCCCGACGGGGTTGCAGCCCACGTACACGATCAGGTCAAGATTTTCTGCGCGGAATGTAACCTCGAACAGCGTCTGCCCGGGCCCAGGGATGAAGTGTAGCTCCAGGCTGTTCATGTTGGGCGGGACGATCACGCCACTCTCTGGGTAGACCCACTGCGGTGCTGCGGCCACCGGCTCACCGCCGAACTTCGTCGGGGCGTCAGCCGAAGCGCCAGGGCCGATGACGATCACGGTCTCCTTCTCCGTGCCGCCGTCGCCATTGCCGCCCACGTTGATGATGGCGCCGGTACCGCCGCTGCTCACGCCTCCAGCGCTGGAGCCACCTTGGCCGTTCACCTGGTTGGTGTCGGCGGAGTTAGCGGAGCACGCGGCGGCTGCGGCGACGCCGGCGGTCAGGGCGAGGGTAGCGAGGCGGGAGCGAAGCATGCCTCTGGTGTCACCGCTCTCTTGGTCGCGGTCAAGGCTTTACCGCGCGGGATCGATCGCAGCTACTCCACGGCCAGGCTGACCCGAAACGCCGTCTGCTCGTCTTCACGCTTGGGGTCCCGGATGGCGTCGATCAAGGCGGCCATCTCGCCGAAGCTCATGTCACCCGGTGTGTGCAGCACTGCCAGATCTTGCTCGCCGTCTCCAGACGCGCGGTGGCTGCCGAACTGCTTCCACTGCTCGCTCACACGCTGGTCCAGGTCGACGAAGGAGATCTGCCCTTGGCGGTCGCGGGTGCGCTTTTCCACGTCAATTTGACTGATCACCGTGTCGCCTTTGCGCCAGCTCAAGATCACGCGGCTTCGGCTCCGCGCGTCAACGTGGAAGATCGTGGGCTTCTCCTCTTTGACGACCCCCGCCTTGCCCGGCGCCTTCGCGGTTGCCTCCAGCCGGCTCTGAGCGGACCACACCGCGGTCACCAGCAGGAAAGAAATCAAGCACAGCAAGAAATCGATGTACGGCACGAGTGGGATCTCGTGATTCAACGCTCGCTTGCTCGATCCACCACCCACGCTCAATCCTGCCATGTGCGCCTCCAGCCTTCGCCCGCCCCACGCGAGCTCACTGCGGCAGACCCTCGGAGGTGCGGGCGTCTTTGGAGGAATCTCTTGCTGCACTGCTGTTCGCTTCTCCGCGGAACTTTGCGCGGTGGTCGCTTCGGCGCAGCGAAGCCTTCGAGCACGGCCTGCGCGTTTCAACGCAGTCGGCGCAGCGCCTCGGCTACGCATGGAGCGCACCAGGCGTCGAGCGCCTCGCCCCGTTGCGCGCGCCGCTTCAGCTCGCTGGAGCTGATCTCCGAGAGGCCCGGATCAGCGCTCAAGAACCATGTGGAAATTTCCGGTGCCAGGCCATGGTTCAGCGTCGCAAGCTCCGTCTCGTAGCCCGCGTCGGTCTGATCGCGAATGCCACGCAGCAGGTAACGGGCGCCGACGCTGCGCGCGAAGTCCACGGTGTAGCCCCGGGTGTAGGCCACCTCCACCCCAGGCAGATCTCCAAGCGCCGCCTCGATCAACTCGACGCGCTCTGCGCTGCTGAACAGCGGTCGCTTCGTGGGATGAATCGCCACCAGGCACACCACCCTGGCGAACAGCGGGAGCGCTCGTTCCACCACGCTGCGATGCCCCAGCGTGATCGGATCGAAGCTCCCGCTATACACTGCGATCTCCGTCCGTGTGGTCCCACGCAGCTCCCCGGTGGCGCGCTCCATCGGCTCTCGGATTTGGGGGTGAGGCGCACCGGGCATCAACCCGTGCTCCGTCGCACCTTCAATCGCCTTGGACATACGCTGCTCCTCTTGGGCGCGCGTCGCGGTTGCGTCGCGATCACCCATTTAAATTGGTTATGTGACCAATTTACTCCGATCGCGCCGGTTGCCAAGGTCGCGGCTTGCATTAATTTGGTTAA
>JAUILJ010000709.1 GCA_030433055.1 Polyangia bacterium | reverse complement strand
CGAGCGCGTCGCCGGAGCCGACGTCAACGTGCTGATCACCGGAGAGCACGGCACCGGCAAGGACGTCGTCGCCCGCTGGCTACACGCCGCGTCCCCTCGAGCGACCCGCGCGTTCGTTCCGGTGAACGCCGGTGCCCTGGCCGACGGCGTATTCGAGAGCGAGCTGTTCGGGCACGTGAAGGGCGCCTTCACGGACGCCAAGGCTGACCGCCTGGGCTGCTTCGAGCTAGCCGACGAGGGCACGCTGTTCCTGGATGAGATCGGCACCATGCCCGCGGCGCAGCAAGCCAAGCTCCTGCGTGTGCTGCAGAGCGGCGAGTTCCAGCCCGTGGGCTCGTCGAAGACGCGGCGCTGTGAGGTGAGAGTGCTCTCGGCCACGAACGTGGATATCAATCGCGAGGTGAGCCAAGGTCAATTCCGCGAGGATTTACTCTACCGCCTCAACACCGTGGAAGTCCACCTGCCTCCTCTGCGGGAGCGTGCGCAGGACATTCCGCTGCTCGCCGGGCACTTCCTCGCAGGCAAAGCCAGGCGCTACGCCAAGAGCATCCGAGGCTTCAGCAGTGACGCCCTGGCGGCGCTGCTCGCACACGGTTGGCCGGGCAACGTACGCGAGCTCGAGCATGTCGTCGAACGCGCCGTGGTGCTCGCCGGGGGTGAGGAGATCCAGGTGCCGGATTTGACTCTGCGGCGCTCCCTCGCGGCCGATCGCCCGGGCGAGGCCCAGCGCGCCATGGACGACTGGATCCCCCAGCACGAGGGCACGGACAACCCGTACCTCGCCGAGGCGTACCTGATCCGCTCGGCAATCAGCCGCACGAACAACGCCAACGAGGCCGCGAGCCAGCTGGGCCTGTCACGCAGCGCCTTCTACCGCCGGCTCCAGACCTTGGGCCTCAAGGTGACGGAGTGAACGCCAAGCTGAACCAGGGCGCGCGATGAAACAACGCGTCGTCGCCTCGTTGCGCGCTTCGAGCATCGCGCTGCCCCCTCTGCTGCTTGGGGTGCTGTGCCACTATCGCGGCGGCGCGCCCAGCTGGGTCGAGCTCAGCGTCACCGCGGCGCTCAGCGCCCTGGCGGCGATCTGGCTCCTGAGCGGCAGCTCCCGCAGGCTACGCACCGTCTCGTCCGTACTCGCCGCCTATCGCGAGGGTGACTTCTCAATCCGGGCCAGGGCCACCGCGAGCGATCCTGCGCTGAACGACGTGTTCTCGGAGCTGAACCACCTGGGCGACACCTTGCGCGGCCATCGCCTCGGGGAAATGGAGGCGTGGGCGCTGCTACGCAAGGTCGTGGCAGAGGTGGATGTGATCGTGCTGGCTTGCGACGAGCAGCGGCGGATCCGTCTGGCAAACGAAGCCGCCGCGAAGTTGCTCGGGCGCCCCGTGGCGAGCCTGATTGACTCCAACGCCAGTGAGCTCGACCTCGATGAGCTCCTCGCTGGCCCCGTGCCGCGCACTCTGGAGGGGATGGAGACCCTTCCCGGTGGTCCCTGGGAGCTGCGCCGCGGCGCGTTTCGCTTGTCTGGGGAAGCCCACACCTTGCTCGTCTTGTCCGACGTGAGCCACGCCCTGCGCCAGCGGGAGCGCGACGCGTGGCGCAGGCTGGTGCGGGTGATTGGCCACGAGATCAACAACTCGCTCGCCCCCATCCAGTCCATCTCCCGCAGCATCGCTGAAGGGCTACCAGCGCGTGACGAAGACCCGGAGTGGGAGCAGGACACGCGCAGCGGCCTTGAGGTCATCGGTCGTCGTTCCGAGTCCCTCGCGCGTTTCATGCAGGCGTATGCCCAGCTGGCGCGGCTCCCAGAGCCGCGGGTGGGCGAAGTGTCAGTCGCGGAGTGGGTCCGGCGGGTGGCCAAGCTCGAGCAGCGCGTGACGGTCGAGGTGCTCGAAGGCCCGCCGTGCAAGATCCGCGCGGATGGAGATCAGCTGGATCAGCTGCTGATCAACCTGGTAAAGAACGCCGCCGAAGCCAGTCAAGAGCGCGGCAGCTCATCGGTGAGGATGCGCTGGTCTAGGCCCAAGGGAGCCGTGGTGATTCAAATCGAAGACGACGGCGCGGGCATCAGCAACCGGGGCAACCTGTTCGTACCATTCTTCACCACGAAACCCGGCGGATCCGGCATTGGCCTCGCGCTCGCGCGTCAGATCGCCGAGGCCCACGGAGGCAGCTTGACCCTGGAAAACCGCGCGGCAGCAAACGGCGCCGTCGCCACCGTGCGCTTACCTGCCTAAGGAGGTGGCAACTCCGTGCTCGAGCCGCCGCCGACTTTCAATGCAACGCCGAGGCACTGAGCGTGAACCCCATCGACCGCCGAGCGTGGTCGGTGCAGGGCTGCGGGCACTCCAGCACCTACCTCTGGACCTGCCCAACTGAGAGCGAAGCACATCGCACCTACTCAGGTGCGACTGGGACCACCCACGAGGTCCCTTACTCCGACGACTGCACGTGGGTCATGAACAGCTCGCGCTGAAGCTACTTCGGCATATCGGCGGCGCAGCGGAAGCCTATGCCGTGGCTGAGCGTGTCTGGCTTCATCGCGTAGCGGAAGCTGGGGCGTAGCCAGGCCTTGTAGCCGCCGTTCCAGGCTCCACCGCGTATCACGCGCTCTTCTCCCGCCGCTGGTCCCGCTGGGTCGTGCTGCTCGGCCTTGGTGTACGGGCCCTTCCAGTCAGCGACCCATTCCCAGACATTGCCCACAATGTCCTTGGCACCGAATCGGGAATTACCACCAGGAAAACTTCCCACGGGTGCCGTCGTCGGAAAGCGGTCGTTCTCCTCGTACAGCGCCGTGAGCTTCTCGCCCTGGCGCGTACCCCAGTTCACGCACTCCCAGCCGCACGCATTGAGCAACTTGGAGGACGGCTCCTCGTCTCCCCAGGGGTAGACGCGACCATCGGAAGAACGCGCAGCGTACTCCCATTCTGCTTCCGTAGGGAGACGCTTACCTGCAAGCTTGCAGTAGTCATGTGCCTGCTGCCACGTCACGCAGTTGATTGGGTGGTCTCCGCGGCCCTCGGAGTTCTCGTTGCATGCGGTGGAGTAGATGCGCGCCTGAGGCTTGGTCATGCCCTCCCACTCGACCTGCTTGGAGGCGCGCCGGCACTTCCCGGAGCTGGAGCACTTCTGGTAGGCGCTCACTGTGACCTCCGTCTCGTCCAGGCAGTAGCCGCTGAGCAACACGTGGTGGCTCGGCTTCTCGAGCTCCAGGGCGTCGTCGGTGTCCGACCCCATGAAGAACTGGCCCGCGGGGATGGTCAGCATGCCCTCAGGGCACGCGGGCTTCGCAGCAGGCGCGGCGGGTGTCTCCTGAGACGCTGGCTCGGAAGCTCGCACCCGAATCGAGCCGGGGGCGCCCTTCGAGGTCAGCAGGAACACGCCACCACCCGCCAGGGCGGCGGCGGCAGCCGCGATCAAAGCCGTGGAAGCCCAACGTGACCCCGCGCGAGGCGCCTGACTTGCGGGGAGTGATCGGCTGAGAGGCGGCGAGGAGGGACCGCTGGGTGGCACGCTCGCTGTGCTTTGCCGCACGGCACTAGGCTGAGAGAGCGGCGCCGGAACCAGCGCGGGCATGGGCGGAGGCGCAGCTAGCGGGTGCACAGAAGCGCTGGGCAACGAATCGAGGTCGTTGTCCCAACGCGCCGTGGAGCCCGAGCGAGAATCCGGCGGCGTCATCGCCCGCACCGCGGAGTCGGAGATCGGCGGTGGCCGCACACTCGGCGACTGAATGATGCCGAGGGCATCTGCGAGCGCAGACCAGAACTTCGCGGCGCTCGGGTAGCGATCCGTCGTGTATAGCGCCAGCGCCTGCTCAAAGACGGCTTCGACGTCGGGCGACACGAAAGCACCTAGCGCCGCCGGTGTGGGGCGCCGCTGCGGATCGGTGCTGGAGGCCGAGAAGTCCTCGGGGTTGGGCCCGCCAAGCGGTTGCCTCCCGGAAATGAGCTCCGTCGCGACTAGCGCGAGCTGGTATACGTCGGTCCACGGCCCCGTCGTGCCGAAGCGAGCGTCGAATTGCTCCGGCGCCCCGTAGCTCGGCGTGAAGGAGCTAACCTGGTGCCCAGTGGTACCCAACGCTGGCGCCTGCGCGTCCATGATTTGGGCGACCCCAAAATCCAGCAGCTTCACCACGTCTGGCGCGTGGGGATCGCCCATTACCACCAGGTTCTCGGGCTTGACGTCGCGGTGCGCCACCCCCCGCTGGTGCGCGAACTCCAAGCCGCGGGCCACGCCCTCGAGCATCAGAAACACTTCTGCAGGCGTCCGCCGCGGATCCCCACGGTAATTCTCGCGATCGAGGATGGCGTCCAGCGGCTCACCGTCGAGCCACTCCATCACCATGTACGGGATCCACTCGCCCTCCAGCGTCGTGAACGTGCCAACATCCCGCGGCTGCACGATGCTCGCGCTCTGTGAGGACAGCTCGCTGAGCAGGGCTCCCTCGTTGACGAACGCTTGCTGCAGCGCCGCGCGATCCTCGGCGGGAGCCTCTGCGAGGAAGGTGAAGAACTTCACCGCGATGGGCGACTTCCACAGCTTGTGGTGCCCTTTGTAGACGAGGGAGAAACCACCCGACGCGACTAGCTCGCGGATCTCGTACTTTTGCGCGAGCGTTTCACCGCACACGCCCAAAGGGTCACGCTCAGACATTCGCCGGCCGAGTCTTCTGTTCGCGCCTGCCAAGCACGAGTGGAGGGGTAAGGCTTCCAAGCCGCAGCGCCGGAAGCCCGCCCA
>JAUILJ010000708.1 GCA_030433055.1 Polyangia bacterium | reverse complement strand
TCGCCCTCGGTGACGATGAACTCACCGGGTTCGAACGTCTTGCGTGGTGGAGGCTGGTTCCCAAGCAAGACGTTCGAACCCGGTGAGTTCATCGTCACCGAGGGCGATGTAGCCCACGACGCATACATCATCGTCGAGGGCACGTGCGAGGTGTTCAAAGAGGACGACGGCGAGTGGGTCACGTTGCGCGAAATGGGGCCCGGAGAAGTGTTCGGGGAGACTGCCGTATTCACCCAGAAGCCACGCACCGCGAGTGTCCGCGCGCTGACTCGAGTGGTGACGAAGGTGGTGACTCGAGAGTCCCTCGAGCGTGAGCTCGGGAGAAACACCTGGATGGCGGCTTTCGTCAAGGCGCTGGCCGAACGCTTCGTCGACGTCGATAGCCGATATACGAAGAAGCTCACAGAGGAGTCTCGTTCCTCCAAGCCAGGGGTCGCTCGGTTAGCCGTGGGTGATCCGGGCGGAAGCGACGACGAACCGAGCGGCGCCTAGCGTTGCGTCACCGCTCGAGCGACGCAGAGGTGCTACTGAAAGCCGAGCTCTTTCAGGTAGATCTTTTCGAGCTTCGAGGTGCTGCGGGCGAACTGGCTCCGCCCGTAGAGCGCGAGCCCGGTCGCGATGGCGAGCTGACGCTTGGCCAAGCCTGGCCTGCGCTCGGGCACGATGCCGAGTAGCTTGCCTTGTTCGAACACCCGCTGGCGGACGAACTCCAAGAACGGCTCCAAGTGCTCTAGGACAGGGTGCCCCTGGGTGCGCTGCTTGAACGCTCGCGTGATGAACGGCACCACCGCCATTTGCAGCTCCAGCAGACCGTAGAACGGTGTGCGGAGGTGGGGCATCTCCTCGAGGATACGCTTCGTCTCCTTCTCTCCCCAAGCCACGTGCTCCTGCTCCTCTCGACAGACGATGCGCAGCTTCTTCTTGATGAGGGGCACTCGGGGGTCGGCGTCGGGGAGGGTTTGAAGCAGGAGGTCTTTGAAGATGTCGAGCACCATACCTTCTCCCAGGGCGTGCTCCATCATCACCTTGAGCGGGTAGTAGTTGTTGTGGGAGGACAGCAACTTCACGACCCAGTGAGCGGGCTCCGGCGTCATCTCCAGGAGGCGAAAGATCTCCGCGAACGTGCTCAGGTGATTCAGCTCCTGCTTGGCCTGCCGCAAGTAGAAGCGCGCGGCCTCGAGGGAGCCGGCTGCGTACAGCGACTTGCCGCAGTACACCCCGGTGGCCTCGCCGTAGAGCGCCTGGGACAAGATGAAGCGCACGATGTCCCGGTCTTCCGGTTTTTCCAGATCGAAAGTCGCGCCTTGGAAGTCGTAGCCGGGTTCGGCCAGCGGCGGCAGGCGGTGGTCATCGCGCATCACACTCTCGAGGGTCCCCATAGCGCGCATTCTTCGCCTAGATGCGCGCCACCGCAAACGCTTTGTGTGACCTCTCGGTCAGGGATACGCGTTTCGTGTACGGACCGCGCTCACGGGGTCCCTGCACTCGTGTCGAGCTGCGCCTGGACGGATTCTTCGCGGTCCTTTTGCTCTGCGTCGTCCAACGCCTGGCAACACTGCTCGAGGGCCTGGCGCATCACTTGAGCGTTCTCCGCTTCGCGGAGGCGGTCGAGGAGATCGGTCTTCAGGGTGAGGGCGGCGATGTCGCGGAGGAGCTCGAGATGGGTGTTGCGATCGCTGGGGGGGCACAGGGTCACGAAGAACACGTCCACGGGTTTTCCGTCGGGACCCGCATAGTTGATGGGTTCACGGGTGGTGAACACGCCCAGGTACGAAGGGATGTCAGGGACCGTCGCGTGGGGGAGCGCAACCCCTCTCCCCACGGAAGTGTTCTGTGTCTTCTCGCGTTCCCACAGGGCATCTTGGATCACCCGGGCGTTGACCCGCCCGAGCAGAATAGCTTCGAACACCTGCGCTACGTGAGCGAAGAGGTCTTCCTTCTTGTGTACGCGCACCCGCGCCTGGAGTGCCCCCGGCGCGATGAACGGCATCAGCCGACTCTGACTCTCTTCTGCCGTCGTGTGGCGGCGCAAGGCGGCGTGGGTCTGCACGCGCGGTGTCTTCAGGCTCAAGACGCTGCAGGCAGAGTTCTTGGTGATGCGTGCGTGTACGGTGCCACGCAGCGTGGACAGCAACGAGGCGTCCGCTTGGCCCATCACCAGGAGATCGTAGGCGGCGGTCTCGGAGCTGAGCGTGCTCACGATGTTCTTTCCGCGCAGAACCAGCTTCTTGACGCTGCCTTCTACGAGCAACTCCAGCTGATCGAGGTAAGCCTGCTCGGCGTCGACTTGCTCTTGAGTCCCGTCGTCTGGAACGAAGCGCACCAACGTAACGTGGGCACCCCAGTTGTCTGCGAGGTGCGCGGCCGTGCGAACCACCAGCGCGTCGTGTGGGCCCGGTTCCGCGTAAGCCAGGATCTCGCGCACGTAGCGAATGCCCACGTCTCGCACCAACGCGAGGTTCGTGTCGAGGTGATTGATGAGCCAACCGATTGGGTTGTAGGGCAAGAGGCTCTTTCGGCTTGGCCCTTGCCACTCCATGACCAGCCAGTGACATTCCGTGCGGCTACTCACTCGGTGCACGGCTCCGACCAGATCGCGGGCCACGATCGCGTGGAAATCGAGGTGGGCTCCTTGTTGTTCAGCCGCGGCCTGAGAGCGCCGACGCAAGGAGCGCAGGCTGACGTCTTCGTCGAGCACGACGTCGAGGGCCATTTGTTCGGGGACCTCCGTGAGGTGCGCCACCTGAACGGTGCCGCTTTCCGCGAGCGCGCCGCCGACCTCCACGAGCATCTCGGGTGAGCGCTCCCCACCGAACAGCGCCACCACCGTCTCAGACTGGCTGAGGGCGTCCTCGGTGTCCACGGGCCGCGCAGTCTGCAACAGATCTGCGCGCTTGGTGCGCTGACCAACGACACCGCGGCGCTTCACCCGTGCGCGACCGTAGAACAGGTAAATCAAGACGCCGGGCACGACGACCATGCCGACCGCGAGCACCACCGTCGGACCGATCATCACCAGCAACAGGATGCCGCTGAGGGCTCCCAGCGCGGGTACCCACGGATACGCTGGCGCCTCGAAGGTGGGCTTGTACCAGTTGACTCGGCTCTCACGGAACACGACCACTGCCAGGTTCTCGGCGACGTAGAGCAGGATCACGATCGAGCTGGCGAGCTTGGCTAGCTTAGCCACCTCGAAGAACGCGATCGCGACGGCCATGGCGGCCGCCGTGATCAAGATTGCCATCACCGGTGTCTGGTAGCGGCGGTGCACGCTGGCGAGGCTGTTCGGGAGCAACTGTTCTCGCGCCATGGCGAACGGAAAGCGCGAAGCTGCAAGCAGCCCGGCGTTCGCCATCGACACCATGGTGATCACGCCGAGCACGGCGGCGACCTTCCCGGCGATCGTGCCACCCACGTGGGTGGCCAGCGTGTGAATCGGTTTGAGGTCGCTGCCAAGCTCGCTCAGCGGCACGTTGCCAACGAGCGTGAACGTGACCAGCCCGTACACCACCATGATCCCGCCCAGCGAGAGCAGGATCCCCAGGGGTAGGTTGCGCTCCGGGTTCTTCACCTCTTCGGCGACGGCTGCCACCTTCGTCACACCGTTGTAAGACACGAACACGAAGCCAGTCGCTGCGAGCAGGCCCGTAAAGCCGTGGGGAAACGAGTGCTCGAGGTTGTGGGACTCTACCTTGGGGAGCCCAAACGCGACTAGCAGCGCGAGACCGGCCAGGGATAGCGCCACGACAACGACCTGAGCTTTGCCGACCTTGCGCACGCCCACCACGTTGAGCAGCGAGATCACCACGAGCAGCGCCATCGCGGTGGGCCGCAGCGGGAGATCCGCCATCACGATCAAGTAGGTGCCAAACCCGAGCAGTGCGAACGCGCTCTTGAGCAGCATCGAAGCCCACAGCGCGACCCCCGCGACGCTGCCTGCCAGGGGCCCAAAGATGCGCTCGAGGTACACGTAGGTGCCGCCTGAAGTCGGCATGGCGGTTGCGAGCTCCGCCTTGCACATCGCCGCCGGCAGCACGCACAGCCCGGCCAGCAAGTAGGCCATCCACACGCTGGGGCCGGCCTGAGCGGCCGCGAGGCCCGGCAACACGAAGATGCCGCTACCCAGCATCGCGCTGACGCTGATCGCGATCACCGCTGGTAAGCCGAGGCTGCGTTCGAGCTCCTTCACGCGCGCATTGGACCCTGGCAATGCAGATCCGGCAAGCGTTTGCGGGAGCTCATGTCTTGAGCATACGGCTCAACGTGTTGCGGCTGATGCCCAGCGCACGAACTGCGTCGGTCTTGTTTCCGGCGTGGCGGGCAAGCACGCGCTCGGCGTAGCGGCGGCTCGCCTCGCTCAGCTCGAGAGTCAGCGGCAACGTGAGCCCCTCCGCCGGTGCAGCGGCTGGTGCGGCGTTCGGCTCAGACAAGGGGCCCGCGAGCTCACGCTGCAAGTCTTCCGGTAGCTCGCCAGCGTTGGACAATACCGTCGCGCTCTCCACCCAGTGCTCCAGTTCTCGCACGTTGCCAGGCCAACGACGTGCCTCGAGGGCCGCCAGCTGGCTCGTGCTGAGGCGCAGCGGCGGTCGATCGTGGCGCTCACTGGCTCGCTCCACGAAGTGTCGGATCAGGATTTCGACTTCCCCTGGGCCCCGCGCCTGTAGCGCGGGTACCTGAATCTCGACGACGCGCAGTCGGTAGTATAAATCCTCACGGAATTTGCCCTGCGTGAGCATGCCTTCGA
>JAUILJ010000707.1 GCA_030433055.1 Polyangia bacterium | reverse complement strand
CGCGGCCGCGACCACGGCGTTGCTGATGAGTCCGATGACACCCGCCGCAACCGCCAGCAGCATGGGGTTACGCCAGATCTTCGACTCGTGAGTGCTTCGAAGCGCAAGCTCGGTCTGCTTGAGTTCGACCTCGGCGGCATGGCGCTCCCGTTCGAGTTCGAGCTCCTGCCGACGCAGTTCGAGCTCAGCGCGGTGGCGCTCGCGCTCGAACTCCAGCTTCTGCATTTCAACGTCGACATCGCTAAGTTCGGGCATGGCAACACTCACCGGCTGAAAGGCGTTGCCAGTCTACACGAGGGCACCTCGCAGCCTCACTTCTCGGCAGGCGGCGGCTCGGGAGGCTCCACCGCCTTGCGGATTTGATCCATCAAACGCCGAGCCGCCTGGCACGCGGGGTCGTCGGGGCCGTGGCGGCACCCCTTCGGAGGCCAGGTAGTCGCTTCCTAGCTCCTGGACGCGAATGGCGGCGCTGTAGCAAGCGTCGACATCTCGCGCTTCGCAGTCGATGACGCACTGCCGCAGGTCCAGGATGCAGCGGTCGCGATACAGTCCATGCCTCGGGTTGGTCCCGGTCATCACGTCGGCTGGGCATACATCCGCGGGGAAGAGCCAGTCGGGCCGCGACCGCAGCAGCGCCAGCCCCGCTTGGGTTGAGGTGGGCGGAGGCTCCCGAGGGGCTGAGGATTCTGCCGAGGTTCGCTGGGCGCCGGGGGTTGGTGGTACAAGTCCAAGCCAAATGACCGTACGGAATCAGCCAGCCTGCTGAAGCACTTTTGCGAGCCCGCGGGCGTGTATGGACTGACCTCACCCCCGAACCCGCGGTAAGATGCGCCCGGGATGAGTGAGGATCCGCACGAACTCGAGGAGCTACTCGATCGGCTGAAGGCGTGCTTCCCGTCGGCCGCGCCGCTGCAGCTGCGAGAGTCCGCCGATGGGTGGGGAGAGCTCGAGGAACGTTTCGGTGGGGGCTACGCAGAGAGCTGGTTCGATGCGCACGACGGTGACGCTTCAGGCAGGCTCGTCTACGAGGGCTTCGCGCTGCTGTCGCTCGAACAGTCGCTGGAAGCTCGTCAGTCGTTCGCGCACCTGCGACGGGCCAGCGGCTTGTCGTGGAAAGCACACTGGATGCTGATCGCCGTGGCGCAGGGTGGCCGGGCGATAGCGATCAATGATCGCACGGGGGCAGTGGTTGCCCTGAGTCCGGATCAACCCAAAGCCAAGGTGCTGGCGCCGAGCGCTGAGGCCTTCCTCAGGCGGATCGTCGAAGCCGCCGAGGTCGGCGCGATGGTCTGGGATCGCACGCTTGGGTTGACCAACGCCCGAGTCATGTATGATCGCACCCAGCACCAGCGAGCCGAGATCGCGAGAGAGACCACGCGGCGCAATCGGTTGATCGTGATCTTGGTGCTGCTGGTCGTCGTGTATTTGATAGTCAGTCGCTGGGTGGACTACGCGCTGAAGTAGAGAATCGCCCAGCACGACGCGCAGAATTGGCTCACCGTCGTTATCCGTGGGGTAATAGTTGAGCGGTAAGAGTTGGCTGGGCGGCTATTCGGCCTCGGGTACTCGTTCGTGATAGAATATGGCGTGCGTGCGCTTGTGTCCGGTGATCGTCGTCACCGTCAGCCGGCCCTGCGCCTTTTCGTACTGGAGCTCGTGGCCCATGCCTGTCTCCCGCTGCGTCATGCGCGTCCAGCCCGCGGATTCCAGACGTTCGTTGATGGTACCAACTGGCACCTTGGGCTCGGGCTCGAAGTCCACTTCGAGGGTTTCGGAGCTCGCCTTTGATTCACCCGTGCAGGGCACGACGCGCTCCGGGAGGAGTTCTGGATGCTGCTTCCAGAAGGCGGGCAACTCTTGAATTCGCGGCGTTTGACCGACGACCGACTCGTCACAGACTCCGCGCTGACAGCCGATGACCCCTGTGCTGATGCTGATCAACCAGATGACGTGGGCGAGTTGATGAATGCGTTTCATGGCGCGGAGCCTACGCCGGTCGTCCCAGCGTTCCAGGGCGGCTGACCCCGCCTACACGCCAACAGACCGCGATTGCGCGCCATGGTATTTGTTCCGCCATGCGACCGGCGATGAGTCTGGAGGCGTTCGTAGCGGACCCGGTCGGCACCTGGATCTATCTGGGCACCAGCGTCCTGTGGTGTGCCAGTCCGCGGCTCGCGGGCTCGACCTCCTGGGGTGCACCGGACGCAACGCAGACCCAGCGCGTTCTCGAGGGTTTCGCCGCGCTCTGGGCGCCCAGCGTCGACCCGCCCGTCGACCTGGTGCTGGATGCCCGCGGTCTGACCTACATCGACGGCGGCGCCATGAACGTGCTCGTGGACTGGTGCCGCGGCCACCTCCGGGACCTGCGTGGGCGCATCGGCTGCCAGTTCGGGGTGATCCAGGAGGGCCTCAACGGGTACACGCTGAGCGGCATCTTGCCTATCCTCGGGGAAACGCACAGCTTCCAGGTGGTGTACGACGTCAGTGGCGCGTTTCGCTCGGTCTTGGGGGAGGGGGGAGACGCGCTCTGCCAGGAAGTCACGGAGACGGTGGCCCAGGTCATGGGTGGCGCTGCAGTGTTGCAGCAGCTGCGAGAGCTACTGGGCCGCGACTGCGCGAGCCCGACCCTGTCGAGCGTCGCTCGAAGCATGGCGCTTTCTCCGCGCACCCTACAGCGTCAGCTGAGCCTCTCGCAGACCTCGTTTGCTGCTGAACTGCGGGATGTACGTTTCCGTAAGGCTCAGGAGTTGCTCCTGGGGAGAGAGGACAAGCTCCACGCGGTGGCTGCGACCGTCGGCCTGGGGGAGACAGCCTTGAGGAACCTGTTCCGCGTTCGCCTCGGCTGCACACCTCAGGACTTTCGCAAGCGAGCTCGCGGCGGAGGTTCGACGGGCTAATTGCCCTCGAGCCGCTTGAGCAGCATGCAGCCGTTGGCGCTCTTTTCGTCACACGAGCGCTGGTACAGCTCACGAGCCTTCGCCAGGTCCCGCGGCATCCCGATCCCCTCTTGATGGAAGCGCCCGAGGAATGGGCACCCGTACATGTACTCTCCCGCGTTGCACGCGAGGCTGTACAGCTCGGCGGCCTTGGCGTCGCTCTGTTCCACGCCGTGGCCTTCCCAATAGAGTAGCGCGAGGCCGGAGCAGCCCACGGGTTCACCGCCGTCGCAGACCTTGCGGAAAAGGTCCCGCGCCTTCACGTAGTCTTGTGGAACGCCCTGGCCCATGTAGTAGGCGTAACCGAAGTTGTGGCAGGCGAGCAGGTTGCCACCCTGACACCCGCGCTTGAAGAGCGGGGCAGCGGTTGCGAGTTGAACCCATAGCTGCCCTTGGCTTGGCAGTCCGCAAGGAGCTTGATGCCGTCGCAATCGTAGTGAACGACCACCAGGCCGTCGCCCATCGCCGCTTCGAGCTTGAGTCGATCGTTGGGATCCATGTCGACCACCAGCGTGTCGCGGGTCGCCTTGGATTCGTAGCACTTCACAGCGTCCCCCCCGACGCCATCCGCGTAGCCGATTGGCTTCGGAGCGACGGCGTCGGGCCGCGGGCCCGCGCCGCATCCGGCTCCCGAAAACGCCAGACTCAGCACGAGCAACGTAAGCAAGCACTTTGCGCCGAACGGGGCGCAGTCAGAGGACGACTTCGACATATGGGTCACCGCCGATCTGTGGATGATCCGAGAGCATATCCAGGACGCTTCTCAAGTCATCTGGAATCAGCAGGTCAGGCGCGGGGCGGGCCTTCAACTGTGGGCGGCACTCCGCCGCTGTGGGCGAACCTCCGTCGGCGGACCTCTGTCGGCGGACCTCTGTCGGCGGACCTCTGTCGGCGGATCTCGGCGGGTGGTCCCGGTTTAGAATTTTCCGCGAAGAAAGGTCGATATCTGCCCAGGGCGGACCAGGCGAAAGCATGTTAGCCTCTGGCCCCAAAGTCGGGAGCGCGCGGAGCTGCTTGGTGTCCTCAGCAGATAAGACTAAACCAGAGGGAGTGCCGGGTCGTTCTTCGGTAGCGGAGATGGTCGAGGGAGTCTGGGAACACGAAGGGTTCGTGGTCGACGCTCGGGAGTGCCCGCTCATCGTCGTTACGTTTCCTGCTGCGGTGGAGCTCGAGGCCTACGAGAAGGTCTTCGAAGAGTATGCCCGGCTCGCAGATGCGCATCGGAACCTGGCTTGGTTGATCGACTTCCGCGCTTTCAACCCGATCACGGCTCCCGCGAAGGTCCGGTACGCTTCGGCGGAGGTGTTCGCTCGTTACCGCGACCGGCTGCTTCCCAGCACGCTGTGCGAAGCGCGAGTCGTCGAGAGCATGCTCGCTCGAGGCGTCTTGACTGCGTTTGACTGGATCACTGGGACCAAGTGGCCCACCGACAATTTCAAGCGCCAGGACGACGCCATGCGCTGGATACGCAGCTGGCAGATCCGCGCAGAAATCGCCGGTGGGCGTCGCGAGTGAGACTGGGGTCCTACTCGCAGACCGCGGCAGCTTGCTCGCAGTTCTCGAACCACGGGTATTCCTGCGTCTCTCCGTAGTGCAGGCAGGCGGGCTTGTTGAAGCCGAGATCTCCGACGTCCAGCTCATCGATGCAGTCCTGGAAGTAGCTTGCCGGCTGTAGCTTGCAGCGCTCGGCGTCCTTACTGTACGGCGTCGTCTCTGCCTCACTGGAGTAAGCGCCATCGGCGGCAGTCAACACGTAGTCGGGATCCGCTTGGCTGATGAAGACGCGAGCCTCGGCGCCCCATGCGTACGTGACGTCCTTGGTGGTGTGGTAGCTGTAGCTTCC
>JAUILJ010000706.1 GCA_030433055.1 Polyangia bacterium | reverse complement strand
GGTCCTACTCTGGCGCGGAGCGCTCGAAGGAGAGCCTGGCACCGCCGGAGCTATTCTCTCGTGCGCTGCCGTCGATAGTCTACATCCGCACGGATCTGGGTTCGGGGACTGGCTTCGTTGTGAGCGCCAAAGGGGTGATCGCGACGAACCTTCACGTCGTGGCCGGCGCAAAACACATCGAAGCCTTCTTGATGAACGGCGCGAAGCTCGAGCTCAAGCCAGAGATCGCGGCTGACCCGGAGCACGACGTGGCAGCGCTACAGACGGAGACCAGCGTCGCCCCGGTGGCCCTGGCGAGAGTCAACCGTGTGATCATGGGTCAGAAGGTCATCGTGATCGGCAACCCTCTGGGGCTCAAGGCCACGCTCTCGGAGGGCCTGGTGAGTGGCGTGCGGGAAATGGAGCACGAGACCAAGGTCTTGCAGATCACCGCGCCCATTTCTCCCGGTTCGTCCGGTGGGCCCATCTTCAACGAGTATGGTGAGGTGATCGGCATCTCCACGTTCGTCATCCTCGGTGGTACCAACCTCGGCTTCGGGATGCCCGTGCGTTACCTCAAGGAATTGATGCTCAAGCCAAGGTTCCTCTCTCGCGAAGAGGTGGCCAAGCTCAAGCCACCGCACGGGGCGCCCGAGGACGAGGACGCGGAGCCAGCGGGAGGAGCGGCGGATCTACCGCTGGTGCAGCGTGAGGTTCCCGATCACGACGTGAAGGTGCTCGAGGGCTGTGGGCAAGGCGACTTCAGGCAGATTCGCGACTTGATCGCGGACGCGATCAAGGTGGGCGCCCCGCTCTACAACTCGAAGAACTTTCGCGCCTGCGCTCAGATCTACGAGGGCGCGTCCAGCGACCTCGAGCGCAGCCTCGCGACCAGCTGCAAGGGTCCACGCAAGGCGTTGGCTGCGGGCCGCAAGAAGGCGTCGCAGAAGCGGGACGATGCGCTGCGCGCCTGGGCGCTGCGAGATAGCTTCGATGGGCTCACACGAGTCATCGACAAGCTCGAAGCCCAGTCGAAGCAGTAGCCCGCGCCCCGTCTCCGGGGCGCTCCAGCAGACCGGGGTGCCATGGCAGCTTGCGGCTGGGCCGGTCGGTCCAGTCAGCGAACGCCAGCGCAGGCTCCGGACACGCTGTCGGAGTCATTATCCGTGCGGCACTGCACCCAGGCGTGAGGCGGGTTGCCGTCGTCGACGACCGCGAAGGCCATGGTCTGGCCCTCGGTCAGTGCCGTGGAGGCGGAGGGCAGCTCGAGCGTGACGTCTTCAGCCTCCGCTGGGCCCAGGGCCTTCGTGGTCAAGGCTTCTCCGAGCTTGGTGCCGCCCGCGTTGGGATCACCTTCATAGAAGCCCACTACGACCCCGGGAGGCACGCTCGCCAGGCCGATGTTCCTGACTCGCGCGATCAAGCCGTAGGTGCCTTCGCACTTCGGGCGCAGCTCCACCACCAGGTCCGGCGCGCTGAACTCTCCAGACGGTTGAATGTTCTGGCGGAAGTTGTTCAGACGCGGCTGCTTCCAGTTGGGAAGTTCGCTCATCGGGATGCTGCCGTCTTCCTCCACGTTGGTCACGTGGTAGGTGTGTTGATTCCAGATCCGCCGGGTGCGGACCCATTTCCCTGCGGTATCTCCAAAGATCCTCACGCCGCGCACCTTGGTGCCGTCGGCGAGGCAAGTGATGCTCGAGTAGTCATTGGAGATGACGATCACGTCGGCGTGCCCATCGTTGTCCACGTCAGCGACCAACGGGTACTCCGTCAGTGTCCCGCTGGTGTTACACGTGCTCCACTTCTCCGTGCCGTCCGTGCCGTCGTAGATGCGCAGCGTATGCTCATCCGCGTAGACCACCTCCGCCTTGCCGTCGCCGTCGAAGTCGAACACCGAGCTTCCCGTCGCCGCAGACGAGCAGTCCTTGGTCTCCTTGAGCCAGATGTTGGTCTGGTCGTTGGCTACGTTCGCGTCGAGGAGCTTGGTACCTCCGAGCACGGTGTAGCCAATGCCGGTGGCAATCGCGACGTCGGCTGTGCCGTCGCCGTCGAAGTCAGCCACGGTGGGCGGGCCACCACCTCGCGTTGCCCCCGCGGAGCCGCTTGGGCAGTTGTTCACGAAGGTCCCGTTCATGTCGATGTTCTGGCGCAAAATTTTGAAGCTGCCCGTCTCCGCGGGATCGTAGTGCCAGACGTGGACCAGGTGCGAGCTGGAGTCGACCGCGACGATCTCCGGGTTGCCGTCCTTGTCGAAGTCTCCCAGCGCCATGTGGTTCGCGGTGAGCCCCGTGTTCGCCAGGAGTGTCCCGGTGTGGTCGTAGACAGCGGTCGGCGTCACTACCTCGAGGAAACCATCGCTGGTGATGTCGGCGAACACTCCAGTGGAAGCACCGGCGACCGGGAACCTCTCTGCGCCGGTCGCGCCATCCAGAACGCCACTGCCGATCAAGACCTCAGGGGCCCCATCGTGGTCGATGTCTCCGATGCCCGGCATGAAGCACCCGGTGGTCGTGGACACCCAGAACTCCGTCCCATCGGCGTGGAGCGCCCGCGCGCGACCATCTTGCGTACACACCACGATCTCGTTGCCAGGCTGGCCGTCGATGTTGCCTCCTGCCAGATGTGAACCAGGGTTCAACCGGTCGTTGAAGGGCGTATCCGGGTGGTAACTCCACTTCTCTACGACTTGTCCTCCCACGATGCTGATGGCGTGTAGCGTGCCGTTCTGAGAGTAGATGGCCTTACCGTTGTCCCCGGTAGCAGGCTTGGTGTACTCGAACGTGGTGAAGAGGATCTCGGGGATGTCCTTGGCGTCCACCTTGCCGTCGCAGTTGTCGTCGTCGAGCTGAACGACGATTGGCGTCATCATCACGTTGCCGCCGTCCCAGTGGTATTTCAGTTCGGGATCGAACACCGCTGTGGGAGGGTGGTACTCGCAGTTCTCGATGCACGTGATGGGGTCCCCCGGGTCCTGCCCCTGAGAGCACTGAGGAGGTCGTGGGAGGCAGCGGCCCGTGGCAAGTGACACACCGCCCGTGCAGGTCGCCCCGCCGGTGCCAGCGTCCGGCTCTTCGCCGGGGTCGCCCAGCGAATACTCACAGTAGTCCTCGCCATCACAGTCATCCGAGTCGACGCAGGTCTTTCCCGGGGTCACGCACTGCTGGAAGGAACAGACGTCGGTGTCTCCGCAGCATACGTCACCACAGGCTTTTTCCGTAAGGCAACATACGCCCTGGATGCACACACCACCGTCGCACTCGCAGTCGCCGCCATCCAGGTTGAACGTGCCACCGCTGCTGCTGCCGCCGCCGGTGCCGCCGGCGCCTCCACCGCCGCTGCCCGCACCGGAGTCGAGCAAGTTGCCGCCGCCCACGGTGCTGCCGCTGTCTGAGCCGCAGCCGTTCAACGATGCTGCACCCAGGGCGATGACGCCCAGGGAAGTGAGTCCCAATAGCCCAAGTCGCTTCTTCTGCACTGACGTAGCATACTGGACAAACGGCCGTTCGTCTGGGGGTTAGGCGTTCCGTCATGCACTCGCGTGCGCCCGCGCAGGCGTCGTCACGCCTGGAAGCCGAAATCGAGACACCGGGGAACCCACCAACCGGATGGCATCCCAAGTCGGCGCTGCGGGAGCCCCTCACGCGTCGCACCCCGGCTGCGGGCGAAGTCCGCTTCAACGCAGCGCGTCCGAGCCGCATCGCGGGGCAGACAGGTCCGCGCGCAGCGGCCTGGCGCTGATCCCGCACGGAAAATATGCGGGCGCCGCAGCGACTCCGCTGCCAGAGCACAGCGGAGCTGCAGGAGCACAGCGGAGCAGCAGAACACGGCGGAGCAGCAGAACACGGCGGAGCAGCAGAACACGGCGGAGCGAGACCACGCCGAAGCCGCTTTGGCGAATCCTTCGAGGGCTGCGTCGGGAGGTGCTACAACTGGCGCAGTGACTGGCCTCCCCTCTGCCAGGTGCGTACTCGGCGTTGCTCTGCTCTGTGCGGGATGCGAAGCCAAGGGTCAGAGCCTCGACGCGCCTGCTCCTCCCCCCAACCCCCTGACCTCCGCGCAGGCCAGCGCCCGCCCGGCGCCCAAGAGCGGGCAGCGGCGCTGCGCGCCCGAGATGCTGCGTGTGTCCCTGACGGGGCAGCCGGGGTTCTGCGTCGACCGCTTCGAGGCGAACCTGGTCGAAGCAGAGTCTGGTCGGGCCCAGTCGGCCACCCAGCGCCCGAGTGAAGGCGTGCGCTACCGAGCCGTTTCGGTGGGTGGGGTGTTGCCCCAGGCGTACGTCAATCGCATCGAGGCAGCCTCTGCTTGCGAGGCCGCGGGCAAGCGGCTGTGCAAGGCCCGGGAGTGGTACCAGGCGTGCTCGGGTGCAGAGCGGACAAAGTATCCGTACGGCAACAAGTTCGTCGCGGATCGCTGCAATGTGGACAAGGGTCACCTGCTGCACAAGCTGTTCGGAAACGTCACGTACACCTACGACGCCCACTACAACAACCCCAGGCTCAACCGTGAGCCAGGCTTCCTGGCCAAGACGGGCGAGTACGCTGACTGCACCAGCCAGCTTGGGGCCCACGACATGATGGGCAACCTGCACGAGTGGGTCGCTGATGACGTCAGCGCCAAGCTGCGTGAGGAGCTACCCCTGGAGAAGGGCGATCAGTGGCTCGGCAAGCGAGGTATGGGAGTCTTCATGGGGGGCTACTTCAGCTCCCATGGCGAGCACGGGACCGGGTGCTTGTACGTGACAGCGACGCACGCGCCCGACTATCACGACTACTCGACCGGATTTCGCTGCTGCGCCGACCTG
>JAUILJ010000705.1 GCA_030433055.1 Polyangia bacterium | reverse complement strand
CTCGAAGCCGCTCATCAGCGCCTCGTCGGAGTACTTCTGCTTGAAGAAGCGGGCGACTCCCTGGGTATCGAGGTTCCCGACCCCACTGCCGATGGCGTCTTCGAAGCAGACGCCACGGGCCTGCATACCCAGGTCCACGCGCTGAAGCATCTGCTGGACGCTACCGTAGTCAGCGCCGCGCAGCGGAGAGGCCAGTTCCAGCGCCGCATCGCTGACGTCCGCCGTTGGTGGGATCCCCACGGAGTCCATCATCCAGTTGGGATCCAGCAGTTGCGCCTCGATCTGGGACCCCTGCAGGTTGCCCAAGATGGCATCCATCTCGAGGGCGGAGGTCGAGCTCGGGGCGAGCCCCGCCTTTGACTGCTTGATCATCTCGTGGCGCTGGCGAACGGCCTTCGCAAGATCGGTGGTCTGCAGATTGGGCGCGACCTCGGTTGCGGCGTGGGCCGCGTCGATGCTCGCCACCTGCTCTGCGATTTCCGCCTTGGAGAACGATCGCGGCAAGCGACCGTCACGCAGCCGCTTCTGGTACAGGTCAGCCGGCACGCCGCCGGTGATGTCCTCCACGTCGAGCTCGCCGTTCGCCACCATGATGATGTCCCGAGCCCGCGCGGCAGCAAAGGTCGCGGAGCGTCCCATCGTGGTCGCTGAAGCGCCGATGATCTGCCCGGTCAGCGGGTCGGCGTTCCAGTTGGCGATGCCTCCCCAGGGTGCCTTCGACTCATAGGGCCAGTAAAACAGAAAGTTCTTGCGCACATCGCCCACGCGCGCCATTTTCCCTGCGGCACCGCATACCTCTGGGTCATAGTCCCGCACGGGGTTGTGGCAGAGCACCAGTGGATCCGGCATCTCCTTGACTCGGGGCATGCCCCAACCGCCGTAGCTCACCATATCGATCTGTCCCGGCTCGAAATACTGCTCAGTGCAGCTCTGGCGATCACCGGCCCCAGTGTTTCGGCACTCGACCTCTCGCGCGTGAGCGACCGCTTGCTCGAACATCTGGTTCCACGAGTAGACCAGGTCCTCGGTCGCCCCGCGCTTCGTCACCTTCCCGTCCGCTCCGACCTCGTCCAGCAGGCCTGCGGGAGTCTCGGCGTTCACCCAGTAGGCCACGGGCGCGACCTCCCGATCACGGAAGGGGATCGTGCAGCGGTTGCGAGCGGAGCACTGTGAGCCGCTGGACCCGGTGTATCCCGTGGCCATGTTCTCACATTGATCGTCGGTCCCGTTGTGGTCGTTGTCGCGCCGCGCCTCGTACTCACACGGCACGCTACACGTACCCGAGGCGAGGCACGTGCCGCCCCCCTGGCAGTCCGCGTTGGTTGCACACACTCCCCGCGTCTGATGGCTCTGCCTCCAGATGTTGTGCACGTTCATGTAGCGGTGCATGCCAGCGTCGGTGTAGCCGTACTGCGGATCCCACTCCATCCGAGGAGGGGTCACCGTTCCCACGCTGAAGCTATCGCCCAGGCCGCCTGGGTTGCTGACGACATCGAGCGACGCCTGATTGTTCTCGAAGGGCTCGAAGTCCTGGTCCGGGTCGAGGCGATCCACCCGCCAGTAGGACGATCGAATGATCGCCTCCTGCGGGTCGCAGTTGTTGACCGCGTTGCCCGTGGTGATCCCGATCACCAGGCAGCTAGGAACCTTCCCGGAGAGATCCGAGAACGGCGAATCAGTAGTGGCCGGCGCAACCCAAAATTTGCTCGTCACGTCGAAGTAGCCGTCGTCCGTGTCGAAGTGCGGGGCATCGGGGCTGTCAGGGTCGCTGACGTAGTACGCGATACTGGTCAGCTCCAGGTCACCGAAGACCTTGCCCACGAACATGTCGTTCCACTGAGGTGTCTCGACCTCGTTCATGGACCAATCCACACGGAAAAACTCTCGCTCGTTCCAAGGGCGATCGCTCGTGTTCTCCTCCAGGACGTTGAGTTCTTCACCCGTCGAAGGGTTGTAGGCCCGACGAATGTCGAAATGCTTCTCGATGGGATAGATGGCGACGATCGTACCGTCGCCCCCGGGACCTTTGTCGTCGGCGCCGTCGCTGATGCCATAGGCCTTGCGCGCGATCAGCTGCGTCTCCGTGATCTCCCAGCGAATGCGATCGACGCCGCTCCAGGACCCAATTCCAATCAGCTCTTGAGACTCGGAGGCATCCACCACGAAGTTGCGCCAGTAGAACTCCGGGTCGTCGTCCGGCTTCGCGAGGTCCTCGCCAACGAAGAAGCTCTTGGACATGGCGTTCGGTTGAACTTGATTGATGGGCGCACGTTCCTCGGCGCAGCTCGTGTTGAGCAGCACGAGCGCGGTCAGCGCCGCTGGCCAGAAGCGAGCAATTGGCGATCGTAGCAGTCCGAGTTTCACGGGTACCTCCTGAGAAGACCGCTCGGGCGAAGTGCGCTCGCCCTGAACGGGCAGCCGGCGCAACTGCGGGAGCATGGTTTGTTGGGTGAATTGGTTGGCTGGGCGCGCCGCTGTGGGCGACGAGCTCGTTGGCTTTCGCGCCTTCGCGCGCTGACACTGGGGAATCACACCCCAGCGTCGAAGGTTTCGACCTGCCACACGCTACGGATCCGATTTCTATGTGTAAATCCGTAGTTTTTCTGCCAGGAAACTCAAACGCTCACGTTAGCCCCGGCACGCGTGCGATTCGCTAACACCCACAGCGTTAGCAACCGCACGTCGACGTGAGTCGACCGGCGGTGTCAAAGAATGCACACGAACTCGAACCCCCGGGCTACGGTGTCAGCTTTCGCACGCTGCACCGAGTCAGCCAAAAACAGCTAAAATATGACCTCTCCAGGCGGCCTGCACCCCGGGGAACCGGCCCGAGAACACGAGCCCCGGTCCCCGCGTCCGCGCAAGCCGGTTGGCACGCTTGGTGCGTTGCAACAGGACATGCGAGCGCCTTTGCCGTGCGGCTACTTGTGTGAACCCAGCTCTGTCGATACGCTGGCACTCACATCGAAGGTACAGCAGGCTCACACTCCTTCACCCGACAGTCCGCAGCGAGCCTATGCTTCGAGGCCTGAGAGCGACCCACTTACTGGCCCGCAGCGCGCCACGCTCGCGGACTCACCAAATATTTCCACACGGCATTTTATCCTAGAGCGCAACTTGCAGAGACCTCTGGACACTCGCTCCGAGCCAGCACGCCACTCGAGCCCTGCGGAGCCACCTCGGGACTCGAGGCCACTCCCTGCGGGTTCCGGCGACGACTGGCTCAGCTCCTTCGGTGCGCTGGACGAGGCGTTGACGCGACCCGAGGCGAGAGCCCGCGTGCTACGACTCTGGGCCGATAGCGAGCCCGCGCTCCAGGGCGCGGTCACTCATCTTCAGAGGCGCTGTGAGCTCGCACGGCTGCCCACGCTGGCGACATCCCGCCACCCAGCGGGCGGTGCAGCGTACGATCTGAGTGAGAGGCTCGGCTTCCTGGGCACCGGTTGCGAGCGGCGACCAAGCGTCAGTCAGGTCCTCGAACGACTGATCCCCTGGCTGGGTAAGTTCCAAGGCGTGTGCACCCTCTACGTCAGCGACACTGCTGCCGATCGCATGTTCCTCGAGGCGTTGGAGCACGCGGCGCTCCCGTGTCTGGTGGTCGCGCTCGCGCGGCGTCCCTTCGAGGTCTTTCGCGCCTTGCCCCAGCGCCTGGACAGCGATGACTTGCGGCGCTGGTGGGAGGCGCTCGCGGCGCATGCTGCGTTACGGAACCAAGACGTCGATTGGGAGGATTTGCTCCGCCGCCAGCGCAGGCCGCGTCTCTCCACGGAGGCCCGCATGCTGCTTGGCACCCTCCAGCTCGCCGAGCGCGCCTGGCCACGCGCCGCGATCCAGGCGCTCGGCTCCCAGGACGCGCTGTCAGAGCTGCTCGAAGCCGATGCCGCCGAGCTGCGTGACGGCCTGGTCGAACCGCTCGGCACTGATGACCTCCGTTCCCTCGCGGATCCAGCTTGCGTGGCTCGCGCCCTTTGCGACGTCTATCCGAGGGACCCGCTAGCGCTTCAGCGCGCGGCCGAGCTGCAGCTCGACACCGGCGCGTGCGCTGCCGCGGCGGACACCTGGCTGAGGGCTCTGGATGCGTGCGCCACCCACCGCTGCCGCGCCGTGCTCTGGGCAGGAGCAGCGCCTGTGCTGACGAGCCTGGGCGCGGAGCTAGAGAACGAACTACGACTCTCGGCGGCGGAACGCTGCATGGATCGTGGAGACACCGCACTGGCGCTCCAGTGCAGTGAGAGCGCTGGCGACACCGCTCGAGCCCTACTCGTGCGCGGGCGAGCCGCGCTGGGTCAAGGCGACTTACCCGGAGCGAGCGCAGCGTTCGAGCAAGCGGAGCAGCTTGCGACGCGGGACGAAGACGCTTACAGGACAGCCGTCGCGCGCACCTTGCTCGCGGAGGTGGAGCTGAGCCGGGGTCACTACGAAGCTGCGGAAGCGCGTGTTTCGGACCTGCTCCGACACGCCGTCCCGTCGATTCAGTTCTCCGCGAGAAACGTCGCTGGAAAGGTGCTCCTCGCTCGCTCCGAGTGGCACCTCGCGGAGAAACACTTCGCATCGGACGCCGCGGACGCGGCGCTGGCCGGCGAACAGACAGAGGTGCTCAAGGCGCGCATCAATCGCTCGGTCGCGCTGCTGGCGCTCGGCCAGCTCGCGCTGGCCGAGAGCGAGCTCCGGCGTGTGCTGAGTGACTCTGAGCGACTGAACAACGCCCGAGCAGCAGGCTACGCTCTGAGCAACCTGTCCGTGCTCCACATGGACCGTCGGGAGTACACCCACGCGCTCGAGTACCTGGAGCGGGCC
>JAUILJ010000704.1 GCA_030433055.1 Polyangia bacterium | reverse complement strand
AGCAGCGGAACAACCACCAGGAAGCCACTGCCGATGATCGACGCGAGCGGTGTAACGGTGGCCCGCCAGAGCTCGTTGTCCCGCACCTTCGGCCACAACAGGCAAGCAAGCATCGCCAACGCGATGGCGACTAGCGCGACGTCAAGCCACATCGCCGAACCCTAGCAGACGGCCGCGGGCTGTGTTCTTCAGCAGCCGCGTGCTGATCCGCGCGGAGTACTCAGGCTGCGGGAGCACCGCTCATTCTCACCCCAGCAGCGCCCGCAGATCGATCCGGCCTTCGCGCAGCGGCGGGCACCAGAAGTAGTTGCCAGTGAGCGGCGTCGTGAAGCGGAACAGGGCGTCGACGACGCCGTCTTCCAGCCCGACCATGCGACGCAGCTGAGCTTCGAAGGCGTCGAACGAATGCCCAAACGCGACGAACATGAGCCCGGCGTCACCGGCGTCGCTCCAGGGCATGGAACGCCGCCACACGAAGGCCTCCGGCTCGAAGCTCTCTTGAGCCGTGCGCTTGACGTGAGCCGATACCGGAGCGTCCTCCAGCTCTTCATTGTCGGAGGCACGCCGCCCGATGACCAGGTCACGTTGTTCCGGGAGGATTCGCTCCAGGGCCTCGAAGTCGTGACGCCAGAGCTGCACTGCGACGTAGCTCGAGCCGGCGATGCCCGGCGGCCCGTCGGAGCGGATGGCGGTCGCGGTGACTGCGTCGCCCTTCGGGTTCTCTGTCCCATCTTCGTATCCGCTGAGGTCGCGGCCATCGAACATGAAGGCCGCGACCGAGCGCTCCAGCGCGAACGCCGGGGCCAACTGGCGCAGCACGCGGTGGCTCTCGAGCAGCAGCTCTCCGGCGCTCTCGCCGCGCAGCCAGATCCACAGCGCGCAGGGCGTCGTCGGCGAAGACACTCCAGCGCCGCTCAGCGCTGGGATCTCCCGCAACGCATCCACGGTCGCGCCCAAACCGGCCGCGAGGCTGTGGCTCACCCCCAAAACCCAGGCGTCGTTCCAGGCAGACTTGGCGAGCGCCTCGAGCACCGGGCGCGGATCTGCATCGGGGATCTGGCGCAGGAACAGGTAGCGACCAAACGGCGGAAGCGGCTGTAAAATGGCAGGTTGGAAGCTCATGCTGCGCATCATCGCGCTCGAAGGCCCGAGCGCAAACCGCAATCGCACGAGATCGAGCGCCAGCTTCTCGAGCAATCCTCCCGGAAGCTCGCGCCGCGGCAGTTGACCTCTCGCGGATCCCGAGGTGATAAGCTCGCGGCAGCGACAAGCTGCGAACACGCGAGGTGCGCCGTGAAGCGACAAGAAGAAGAAGACGTCGTCGAAGTCAGCGATCTTTACAGCACCGCGCTGCCGTGGCCGGCCGCCTGGAGCGTGGAAGGCGTGATCAGCGCGCTCGAGCCACTGACGCTGAAATCGCGCCAGGAGCGCATGCAGGAGGTGATCGCGCAGCGCCTCTCCAGCGTTACCGTGGTCATGGATGAGCCCCACGATCCGCACAACGGCGCCGCCATCGTGCGCAGCGCCGAAGCCTTCGGTGTCCAGCAGATCCACGTCGTTCCCCAGGGAGAGGACAGCTTCTTCGTGTCGACCGGAGTGGCGCGGGGCACCGAGCGCTGGGTCGACGTGATCGTGCATCCAAGCCCCGCGGAGGTCATCGAGAGCCTGCGTGACTCAGGCTTCACCCTCGTCGCCACGCACCCCGACGGAGAGCTGCTGCCAGAGGATCTGGTCAACATCCCCAAGCTCGCGCTGGTGCTCGGTAACGAGCACGAGGGGATCGGCGAGGTCCTGATGCGCGCCGCGGAGCGGAGCGTGCGGGTTCCGATGCGCGGCTTCGTGGAGAGCCTGAACGTCAGCGTGTCCGCGGCAGTGCTGCTGGCGGCGGCAACCCGGGACCGGGCGGGGGATCTGCCAGCCGACGATCAGCGCCGGCTGTATGCCCGAGGCCTGTTCCGTTCGGTGCATCGCGCGGGCGAGATCCTCGCCAATTTGCAGCCTTGCTGAGACAAGTCGCCTGGAGGAACCGACCGGGGGTGACTCCAGACGCAGCCCTGTGCTACCGGGGCTCTACCGATGGTGGCCGGGCGCGGGCGCTCCGCACGTCGGTTTGTGAAAGCCAAACGCGGCGCAAAGAACCCCTCTAAAGTTCGCGATTTCAACCTGCCGACGTCGGTACTAGCGTGCCGACCGGCCGACGGTGACATCGATGGCAAGCAGTTCTCAAGAAACCAGCGTGATCGGCGCATCCACCCAGCTCGTTGGACGCGTCAGTGGCAACGGAGCGTTGCGCCTGGAAGGCAGCGTTCGCGGTGACGTGGGCATCAGCGGGCCCATGGAAGTGCTCGCGAACGCCGCGGTGGAAGGCGATGTGGCGGCCGAGTCGCTGGATCTCGCCGGCTCGCTGATCGGTGACGCACGTACCTCGGGCCCCATCACCGTGCGCGAAGGCGCGACGGTGCGGGGGACTCTGGTTGGCTCACAGGTGACGATCGATCCCGGAGCGCGCGTTGCGGTGCGCCTGGAGACGGAGTTCGAGCTCGACTTCTAAACGCTGCCCGCGGCCCAGGTGAGGTCGTAACAGGCAAGCGATAGGTTCACGGAGGATTTTCCCCATGGCAGGCACGGTGATTGGTGAAGGGCTCAGCATCGAAGGCGAGCTCACGAGTGACGAAGAGGTCGTGGTCCACGGCACGCTGCGCGGAACGCTCAGCGCCGGGGACGTGGTGTCCGTTGGCACCGAGGGCACCGTCGAGGCCGACATCAACGCGGCTTCACTCAGTGTCGCCGGGCGCGTGACGGGCAACGTGACCGCCTCTGAGCGTGTGGACATCCAGGCAGGCGGTCGCCTGATTGGAGACGTCAAAGCGGCTCGCTTGACGATTGCTGACGGAGCCTCGTTCAAGGGCAACGTCGACATGGATGCGTGAGGTAAGGCCCATGTCAGACGAGTCGATCATTGGCGCGACGACGCGCATTCGCGGGAACGTCACCGGCAGCGGTTCGCTGGTGGTCGAAGGACAGGTCGAGGGCGACATCGTCATGGAAGGCGACGTCGTGCTGGGTGAAGGCGGCCGTGTTCGCGGCAGCATCCAGGGCGCGAGCCTGCGTGTGGCGGGTCAAGTCGCCGGTGACCTGAAGGCCAACGACAGCATCAGCGTCGAATCCGGCGCGCGCGTGGTTGGTGATATCATTGCCGCGCGGATTGGCATCGCCGAGGGCGCCCTGGTTCGCGGTCTGGTACAGACCGAGGGAGAGCCCGCAGCTCCCCGCGCAGCGCGGAGCGTGGCAGCGGCGCGCAGCGTCCCAGCTCGTGCTGCCGCTCCGAGCCGTGCTGCGGCTCCCGTCGCGAGCCGCCGCGCCCAGAGCCTCCCTGCGAAGACCCAGTCGAGCCCCGCGAAAGCGAAGGCGGAAGCGAAGCCGGAGCCCAAGCAGGAGAAGAAGCCGAAGGCTGCTCCAGCCAAGGCCGAGGCCAAAGCCGAGACCAAGGCGGCCAAGTCTCGAAAGCCCCCGGCGCCCGTGGTGCCCGCAGTGCGCCGCGGCGCACAAGCCAAGAAGAAGCGAAGGGCTCGCTGACACATGAGCGACCGACGGCAGCGCCTGCTCGAACTCTTGCGGGAGCGCAGCTTCGCGCGCAAAAAGGTGATCTTGGCCAGCGGTCGGGAGAGCGACTTCTTCATCGATTGCAAGCAGACCGTGCTGACCGCGGAGGGCCACGCGTTGGTCGGCGAGCTGATGTTCGACCTCTTGAGCGAGCTCCCGGAGTGTGACGCCGTGGGCGGTGTCGAACTCGGCGGGTGCCCGCTGGCGAGCGCCGTTTCCCTGGTGAGTCACCAGCGGGGCCGCGACTTGCCAGCGCTGTACATCCGCAAGCAGCGCAAGGATCACGGCAGCGCGAAGATGGTCGAAGGCGACAAGGCCCTGAAGCCTGGCCTGCGCGTGGTGATGCTGGAAGACGTGGTGACCACGGGCGGCTCCTCCCTGCGGGCCGTGGAGACGCTCAAGGCGGAGGGCGCCGATGTGGTGGCCATCGTCGCGCTCGTGGATCGCCTCGAGGGTGGGGCCGAGACCATCCAAGGCGGCAACCTGGCCTTCAAGGCGCTCTACACGCGCCGAGACTTCATCCCGGACTGACCGGTCCAGCCGGAGCAAACCGGTTCTAGGGCCATCCTGTGCGGCGCAACAGCGCGCGCATGTCCGCGAAATCTGCCGGTGATTCCCGCGTGAAATCGCGTTAGGCTCGCAGCGTGGGTGTTCGTTGGATCCTGCCTTGCGCGGCGCTTCTGGTTTGGTCGTCGGGTGCCGCAGCAGCGGAAGAAGCAGGCGGGGACAAACAGCCCAGCCGCGAAGAGATCGAGGCCTGGCTCGAGGCGCGCTCCCTTCCGGATACTCGCGGAGACGAACCGACTGACGGCGACGATGAGGCGCCACCGCGGCCGCCCCGCGCTCACGGCTTCGTCGTAGAGAGCGGCCTTGGCGCGATGGGCTACGTCGGCACGTTGAAGAACGTGACCCCAACGTCCCCCTGGTTCCACCTCCAGGCGGGCTACGAGATCTTCAAGTGGGCGATGATCTTCGCGGAGGGCGATCTCGCCTTCGCCAACACCAGCTACGCCAATCCGCCACCTCAGCCCCGCGCCTTCGCCATCTGGGGCTTGGGCGGTGGCTTACGCTTCACCGTGCGTCCAACGGATCGCTTCGGCATTTACCTCCAAGGCAGCATCGGCGCTGCCCAGGCGACCGAAGACGTCTTGCAGGTCTACGGCTATCGCGACGCGGCGGATCTCAACCCGTACTTCGGCGGGCTCCTCGGCCTCGAGTGGTATCAGGTG
>JAUILJ010000703.1 GCA_030433055.1 Polyangia bacterium | reverse complement strand
TTCCCGACTTCCCCCAGCTCGTCGCGGAGGAACGATTTCCACGGGGGTGAAGTGGCCGGGCGATTCCCGAGTGGGCGGGTCGGAGCTAAGGTAGGGGCGCCCGCGTTCGGCGGGGACCGAAGCGCGACATCCTCCGCGCTGCCGTTCCCGCTTTGTTGCGCTCCTCGGGTGACAGGAAGCAAAGCTTGAAAGCCGGAAGTTTCGTGGTTCAGGCCCATGCGGCCGCGAAGGTGGTACGCGCCCTGGACAGCTGCGTGCAGCGCCTGAGCACGGCGAGGTGGCCCGGGGTGATCGGATCATCCGGTGCCCCGACGCAGGAGGCCCGAGGCGCGGCCGTTGTGTTCGTATGTGGGCAACTGGCGCTCGAGCTGCCGGAGCTGGCGAGACAGATTGCAGAAGTAAAGTTCGCCTTCCCTGTCTTGCTGGCGGCGGGGACCGGAGTGCTGACAGAGGACGGCGAGTTGGAGGACCAGTCCGCCGCATCGGGGATGGTGTGGACTGGGGGCCGCGCGGAGCCAGTCACCGTCGACAGCCGCACACCGGAAGACCTCGGGGAAACGCTGGGCCGACTGATCCAGGACCGCACGGCGAAGACCGCGCCCACCGTGCTGCTGTTCCCGCGCAGCGAAGGCTTCTCGCCGGAGGCGTTGTCCCCGCTGTACGAAGCGCGAGGAACGCCCCACGTGTTCGGCGGTGGCACCGTTGGCCCGCACGGAGCGTATATCGTGCCCGCAGGAGGCGGAGAGCCGCGAACCGGCAGCGCGTGCCTGTTGTTTCTCCGAGGGATCTCCCCTCCCCAGCTCCGCACGTCGCCTGCCTGCAGGCTACTCACCCCGCTGCGCCCGGTGACCGAAGTGCGCGGGTCGATGGTGCTCGAGATCGACGGTGAGCCGGCCCTCGACGTGCTCAGCGAGGCGGGCCAGGACCTCGGCGAGGAGCGCCTCATGTTCGTGGCGCTCGCGCCAGAGGAAGGTGGGGCGCCGACACTGGGCGGTCGCCCCGACGTGATCCTTCGTGGGGTCCAGGGCGTGGATCCCGTGCGCCGGGGGATCCTGGTGAGCGAGGAGGTGCGCGCAGGAATGCGACTCGGACTCGCGGTCCGCGACTCTCAGGCCGCTCGGTCGGACCTGGACGCTGTGACGCGGGAGCTGGTGCGGGACATCCGTGGCGCGGCGCCGAGCTTCGCGCTGTACATCAACTGCGCGGGTCGTGGCTCGAAGCTCTACGGCCAGTACGACGTGGACACCCGAATCCTCCGCCAGCGGTTCGCGGGCATGCCCATCGCCGGTATGGCTTCCGCCTTCGAGGTCGGTCCTCACGGCGGGCGCCCTGCGCTGCAGCTGTTCACCGGTGTGCTGGGTCTGTTCACGGCTCCGAGCTGATCTCGCTCGCGGGTAGCGAAACCGCAGAAGATCCGCCAAACTGGCCCCTCCTCGCCGCTTGGCGCGGATCCATGCGGCGCCCGGCAAAGACGGCTCCCGCGCTTTCTCCTCCCGGAATCGAATGCCTACTCAAGCCCTGCTGCGTGGACCGAAGAAGCGCCCTCTGGGCATCGCTGACGCCGCGCTGGCTGCCATCGTGATGATGGTGGTGGGGCTCATGATCGTCCCGCTCCCCACCTGGCTGCTGGATCTGCTGATCGCCACGAACCTGGCGACCTCCGTGGCGCTCCTGCTGGTGACGCTCTACGTCAGCGACGCGCTGAAGATCGCGTCGTTCCCCACGATCTTGCTCATCACCACCCTGGTGCGTCTCGCGCTCAACGTCTCCTCCACACGCCTGATCCTGCTGCAGGCCAACGCGGGCGAGGTGATCCAGGCGTTCGGGCAGTTCGTGGTGCGCGGCAACTACGTGGTCGGCGGAGTGATCTTCCTGATCCTGGCGATCATTCAGTTCGTCGTGATCGCCAAGGGTGCCGAACGCGTGGCGGAGGTAGGCGCCCGCTTCACCCTGGACGCGATGCCAGGCAAGCAGATGGCGATCGACGCCGAGCTGCGTAGCGGCGCGATCGACTCCAACGAGGCCAGGCGGCGGCGGCGGGAGCTGGGGCGAGAGAGCCAGTTCTACGGCGCGATGGACGGCGCGATGAAGTTCGTCAAGGGCGACACCATCGCCGGCTTCCTGATCACCCTGGTCAACATCCTGGGAGGCCTGGCGATCGGCGTCGGCCAGAAGAACATGGAGGCGGTGGGCGCCCTCAAGCGCTACGGCCTGCTGACCATTGGCGATGGGCTGGTCAGTCAGATCCCCAGCCTGGTGATCGCCGTTTCCGCGGGGGTACTGGTCACGCGAGTCGCCAGCGAGGAAGCCGGCACGCCCCTGGGCGAAGAGCTCTCGAGCCAGCTGCTCGGCGCGCCCAAGGCGCTACGAGTGGCCGCGGTGTTCGTCGGCATCCTGGCGATCATTCCGGGGCTACCCGCCGTTCCCTTCCTGATCATCGGCGGGCTCTTGTTCCTCGCTTCACGCGCCCGGGCGCGCCAGCTCCGCGAAGTGGAGGAGCAGGCGGCTCGTGAACCGATCCAGCAGCGCGCGTCGGATCGCGGCGGGCCGCGCTTCGTCCCGGTGGTGATCCCCTGGGCCATGGAGCTGGCCCGCGATCTGGAGCCGCTGCTGGATGACGACATCCGCGGGGACGAGCTGCGGCGCGCGGGCATTCGGTCGGCGGGCGTTGCGGTGCGCGAGGTGCTGTTCCGCGATCTCGGCGTGCCCCTCCCCCCCTGCAAGAGCACCTGCGCCGAGGAGCTGCCTGAGCGCCACGTGGTCTTCAGCATCCACGAGGTGCCAGCCAGCGTCTCCGCGCTCCCGCCAGATCTGGATGACGGGGAGGTCGCCGAGCGGCTGGTGGAGGAAGCCACGACCGTGTTGCGCGACCGAAGCGCGGACTTCCTGGGCATCGCCGAGGTTCAAATGCTGCTCGACCAGCTCGAGCAAGTGGCTCCGGCCACGGTGCGCCAGGTGGTGCCCAAGCCCGTGAGCCTGCCGCTGCTCACCGACGTGCTGCGGCGCCTGCTGGAGGAGGGCGTGAGCATCCGCGACCTGAAGGGAGTGCTCGAAGCGCTCAGCCAGGTCGCCACGACGGACAAGGATCCGCTCAACCTCACCGAGTTCGTGCGCTCACAGATGCGGCGCACCCTGACCCACGAGCTCACCCAGGGCGCTCCGGAGCTCGGCGTGCACGTGCTCGACCCGCAAATCGAAGAGGCGGTGCGCTCCGCCGTGCAGCGAACCACCGCAGGCGCTTTCCTAACGCTCTCTCCTGCCGCCGGCCGAGACATCGTCACGGCGATCCGACGCGCGGTGAAGGGTGCGACTCCGCCAGGAGAGCACGTGGTGATCCTGACTCAGCCGGACATCCGTCGCTTCGTGCGCAAGCTGGTCGAGACAGATCTACCCGAAGCTCGGGTCGTGAGCTACGCGGAGCTGCTGCCCGAGGTGCGGCTCGAGACACTGTCTCGCGCGAGCCTGGCAGGGCTCTGAGCGGCGCGCCTCACCCCCGAACCTTCCGAGGAGGCTTGCGGCGGCGCCTGGCAGAGCGCCCTTGTCTACATTCCGCGCGGATTACGCTGCATCTGCATCTTCCGCGGGACCTTGCCCGACTGCTCGAGGAGCTTCTTGGCTTCCTTCTGCAGCAGCGGGTGCGACTTCTTCTCCAGGAAGCCAGCCAGTAGGCGGAAATCCTGATCGAGGAGCTTGCGCAGCTCACGACGCATCGGCTTGAGCTTGTTGGTGTGCGCGAAGGCGTAGGCGCGAGCGCGGTGCAGCTGCGGCGCGACCGGCTCGAGCTCGTCGTCGGTCACGTCGAACAGGTCCAGCGTGTCCACGGCCTTTTGAGCAGCCCCGGTGCGGGCCCAGGCTTCGCTCACCACGGCGCCGATCATCGCGCGGCTCTTCGCGTCTTGATGGCGGCTCAGGTCGACCCCATCGGCTAGCTCCCGAGCGCGCTGCGGCTGGCCCAGCATCAGGTGGATCATCGCCCGCTGAGCCCGCGCTTCATCCGCAATGGGCGCCATCACCTTGCCCAGATCGATCTGTTCGAGCGTCACCAGCGCCGCCTTGGGATCCTCCTGCATTTGCAGCTGGGCCTTGGCAAAGATGGCGGCGGGGTCCTTCTTCTTGAACTGGGTCTCCAGCTTCTCCATCGCCGCCGCGCGACCCTCGGCGTCCTCGACGCCTGCCAGGATGCTCGCGACGCCCTTGGCCTTCTTGGCCTGATTGAGCGCCCACACGACCATGCCTGCGATGGCCAGCGTCACGACCCCAGGGATCGCGAGCGCCACGGTGATCGTGGTCTTGCTGGTGGAAAATCCAGCCACCAGGATGCCGATCGCCCACACCGCCACCACCGGGATGGCGAGGCGCCCGAACATCTTCTTCAGGTTGTCACGGCTCAGCGGGTCGGGCGGATCCGCGCGCTTGACCGCGGGGGATTCCTTCAGCTGCTGCTTGAGCTGCTTGCCAGCGGAGGTCTTGCCGACTCGTTGGAGCTTTCGGGCTTCTTTTGCCACGCGCGGGGCATAGCCCCAAGGGCCCGGCGACGCCAGCGTCTCGCGCCATCCGTCTGCCATTCCAATCGCCCGGCGCGTAGGCGCAAACGATCCAGCAGGTGGGTTTGGGGGTTAGGTGCCCTGTTCCTGACCTTCACCAGCGTCCGGCGCCGGTGGAGGTGGGCGCCGCATCTGTGACGGAAAGAGGCTGTCCGGAGCTGCGTCCGGCAGCGACTCGAAGCGGAAGTGCTGGAAGATGGACTGCGCCACGGACCACACCGGTACGGCAAACAGCGCACCCCACAACCCGAAGAAATGCTCGCCAATGATCAACGCCAGCACCACCAGCACCGGGTGG
>JAUILJ010000702.1 GCA_030433055.1 Polyangia bacterium | reverse complement strand
CGGGTCAAAGATGGGAATGCACTGACCGTCGAGGAGCTGCTCGCGGATCTCACGACGGCAGACGTGCTGTGCGTGGGCGAACAGCACGACGACGCACACCATCACTGGGCGCAGTATCTCCTGCTAAACCAGCTGATCGAGCGGCGCAGAATGAACGGCCGTGGTGTCGCGCTTGGACTCGAGATGGTGAATCGCCGCGCCCAGGCAGTGCTGAATCGCTGGTCGTCGGGCGAGGAGAAGGCGCCAGCCACCCTCGAAGCCCTGGAATGGAACGACACCTGGGGCTACGACTTCGGGTTCTACGCACCCATGTGGTGGCTCGCCAGACAAAACCGCGTGGAAATGCTTGGGTTGAACCTCGAGCAGTCCCTGAGCCGAAAGATCGCGCGGGTAGGCCTGAAAGGCCTGAGCCCGGAAGAGCGCGCTCGGCTCCCGCGGCGCATGAACTTCAACAGCAGGGACCATCGCGCCTACTTCGACCAGGCGATGGCGCACCACCCGCCGCCGGTGTCCTCCCGGCGCAAGTACTACGAAGTCCAGGTCGCCTGGGACGAGACCATGGCGGACACCGCGAACAAGTGGCTCGCCAAGAAGGCGCCAGCAAGCCAGCTCTTGATCCTCGCTGGTCTCGGGCACTGTCGAAACAGCGCCATCCCTCAGCGCATCGTGCGTCGCAACGAGCACGCCCGCGTCGTCAGCGTGCGGCCCTGGCGCGAAGGCGATGAGCCGGGCCTGCCCAAGCTGCTCGAGGAAGGCGCGTTCGACTACGTGCTGGTGATGAGCCGCGAAGACAAGCCGAAGCACCGCCGACGCGACGGTCGGGGGCGAGGCGATGGCCCAGGCCGCCGCGAACACCGCTCACGCTGATGCTCGCCGACCTCATCCCCTCGCACACCAGCCTCCTACAGCGCGGTCAGTCGCTGTTGGGGCTCGTGATCTTGGTTGGCTTCGCCTGGCTGCTGTCCGAGCGGCGAGGCGACGTGCGCTGGAGGCCAGTGCTCTGGGGCGTGGCGCTGCAGCTTGGCCTGGGGCTCATCGTGCTCAGTCCGGCCCTCCAGAGCTTCTTTTTCGCCGCGGTGGATGGTGGGGTCAAGCGCCTGCTCAGCTTCAGCGAGGCGGGCGCGACCTTCGTGTTTCAGAGCATCGAACCGCACCAGATCCTGGATCCCAGCGGAAAAGCCGTGACCTTCGTCGGGCGCATTTCCCCTCCGGTGAAGACCTTCGCCTTCTGGATCCTGCCCACCATCGTCTTCTTCTCCAGCCTGACCTCGATCCTGTATCACCTGGGCATCATGCAGCGGGTGGTCTGGGGGATCGCCTGGGTCATGCAGCGCACGATGAAGGCGAGCGGCGCCGAGGCGCTCAGCGCAGCGGCGAACATCTTCGTCGGCCAGACCGAGGCACCGCTGTTCGTGAAGCCCTACATCGCCAAGATGACCCGCTCCGAGCTGAGCGTCGTGATGACCGGCGGCTTCGCCACGGTGGCAGGCGGGGTCATGGCGGCCTACGTCGGCTTTCTCAAGCACCTGCCCGGCATCGCTGGGCACCTGGTGACGGCGTCCATCCTCAGCGCCCCGGCGGCGATCGCGGTCTCCAAGCTGATGGTCCCCGAGACCGAGACACCGGAGACGCTGGAGAGCCTGGATCTGGCCGCCAAGAGCCCGCACTCCAACGTGCTCGAGGCCGCAGCCACCGGCGCCGCAGATGGCGCCAAGCTCGCCATCAATGTGGGCGCGATGCTGATCGCGTTCGTGGGCCTGGTCGCGATGGTGGACTTCGGGCTCTCGAACGTCATGGTCGCCGGCGAAGCGCTGAGCCTCTCCCGCATCCTCGGCTGGTTGTTCTCTCCGTTCGCCTTCATCATGGGCGTGCCCTGGAACGAGGCACCCGCCGTGGGTCGTCTCCTCGGGGAAAAACTCGTGCTCACCGAGTTCCTCGCCTACATTCACCTGGGCGAGCTGGTCTCCAAGTCGCCCGCCGTGATCAGCGAGCGCTCCGCGGTGATCGCGTCCTACGCCCTGTGCGGCTTCGCGAACTTCGCGAGCATCGGCATCCAGCTGGGCGGGATTGGTGGCATCGCCCCGAAGCGCATGCCTGATCTGGCCAGCCTGGGCATCAAGACCATGATCGGCGGCAGCCTAGCTGCCTTCATGACCGCCTGCGTGGCGGGCGCCCTGCTCTAGCGGGAAGCCCACCAGTCAAGCAAGCACCATGCAGAACCGCGAGCAGCTCCTGGCCGTAGAGGAGCCGTGTCGTTCTCGACGGGCACGCGCACTCGAGCTGGTCGAGCGAGTCCTGCGAGCCATCGACCCATACGAGGCGACCCGGGAGAGCCTGCGATCCGTATTCCCTCAAGGTAATTCCAGGGCGAACGTGCACGTGCTCGCCATCGGCAAGGCGGCACCGGCGATGGCTCGCGCGGCGCTCGACGAGCTCAACGCCGTCGGTGGCTTCGTGCTCTCGCCCACCGCCCCGATCAGCGCACTCTCCCCTCTGACTCAGCTCCAGGGCGGGCACCCCTCCCCCAGCCCCGATGCGCCCAACCACGCTCGCCAGATCATCGCGTACTTGCGCGCGCTCGGCCCGGCCGACGAGCTCGTGTGCCTGATCTCAGGGGGCGGCTCGGCGTTGCTCGAGCTGCCTCGCGCTGGGCTCAGCCTGGACGATCTCAGTCGGACCAGCGAGCTGATGATGCACGCTGGCGCGAGTATCCAGGACCTCAACGTCGTGCGCCGCGCGCTCTCCGAGGTGAAAGGCGGAGGGCTGCTCAATGCCTGCGCGAACACCAAGGTCACCAACTTCATCCTGAGCGATGTCGTCGGAGGCCCGCTCCACGCGGTCGCGAGCGGTCCAACCCTGCCGGTGCATGAACGCGTCGGCCATGCCCTGGAGTTGCTCGAGGATTTCGGGGTGAGGAGCGCCGCTCCCGCCAGCGTGATCGCGTTGCTGGAAGGCGCCGCGAACGGCGCAAACCCGAGCATCGACCCAAGCCAGCGTCGCGCGGCGACCGTGCGTCGCGTCTCACCCCCGAACGCGCAAATCCCTACGGTAACGCCAGCGACCTGGCTCGTCGCGGACAACGATCGCGCCGTACGTCTGCTCGCTGAGAACGCGCAGGCCCTCGGATACACGCTCCAGGTGCCTTCGAATCAGCTGAAAGGCGACGCAGCCACCGCCGGGGAGCGGCTCATGGGGACCATCGGCAGCCTGCGCCCAGCAGTGGGCCTCGCCTGGGGTGGGGAAACCACGGTCACCATCGAGACGCCAAACCCGGGGCGCGGCGGGCGCAGTCAGGAACTGATCGCTGGTGCAGCACGCGCGGCGCTCGGGAGCGGCAAGTTCCAAGGCACGCTCGTGTGCTTCGGCAGCGACGGGATCGATGGGCAGAGCCCGGCGGCGGGTGCCCTGATGGACTCGGCGGCGCTCTCGCGCCTGAACGCCGACGAGCTGGAGCGCGCTCTAGCAGCCCACGACTGCTTCAGCTTGCTGGAGCGAACCGGCGCCGTGCTGATCACCGGCCCGACGGGGACCAACGTCGCCGATCTGTTGTTCTGGTTACCCTAGTGTCCGGTCTCCGTAGTTCGCTACAAACTTCGCGCGTCTATTGAGACGAGGAAACCCTGCATCGACTTGTTCAGCGAATCACAGATTCGCCGCACTAGCGCCGCCAGCTATTTCGTCTTCGGACGGAAGCGCAGCAGCGCCTTGATCCGCAGGGTAACAGCTTGGGTGCGCTTCCCCATGGTCGTCTTGAGGCTGATCTTGGTGCTGGTCTTCATGCGCCCCTTGGGGACGGGGTTCTCGAGGTTGAAATAGGTCTCGCCCTCGCCCTTCGAGGTCATCTTCACCAGCTCGGTCTTCGCGCCCGGAGGTAGCCCGGGCAGTTTGATTTCGCCCTTCGGAGCGACTTGCCGCATCTCCACGCGAGCCCGCCCCACTTCGCCGTCCAGGGAGACCAGCTCGTAGATCGCGATCTGCTGCAGCGGCAGCCCCTGCTGCACGACCGAGGTGTTCACCGCCCACTTTGCACCGACCCCGATCGCCTCTGCCGGTAGCGGCGCGCTCATCCCGCCCAGGTTCGCCTGCAGTCCCTGGAGGATCTGGTTCATCTCGACGCTCTCGACCTTCGCGGTGTCGAACTTCAGGGCCTTCTGCACGCCGCGATCGTTGACCTCACTGATGCCGTGAAGCTTCGGGAGCTTGCCCAGCGCTGCCTCGAGCTGCTTCTGGATCTGGGGCGGCAGCTGCGTGGCGTTGCGAACCTTTGGGCGCAGGCCGATCAGATCGACCAGGAAGTCCCCGTCGCTCTGCTTCTCCTTGACCTTCAGCTTCGCCAGCATCTCGAGCTTGGGCACGAAGCCGGCCTTCTGCTTCTTGCCGTCGGTCTCCACCTCGAGCTCGCTGCGCGTGGTCAGTCTGACCACCCCGCCAGCGCCGACCGGGAACTTGTAGCGCAGCTGCTTGCGTGGCTCCGCCCCAGCCTCGAGCAGCTTGATCTCGCCGCTCTTCATCTTGGGCAGCTTGTCCCAGATGCTCTTGCCCTTTGCCTGGCTCGTCGTCGGGGCCGCCATCAGCGGCACCTCAACGCCGCGGAACGCCGCCGGGGCCTTGGTGCCTGTCTCCGCCGCCAAGGCGGAGCTCGCAGCGCCTCCCAGGCTCAATCCCGCGCTCAGTAGCAGCGCCAGTCCCATTCCGCTCTTCACCCCCCACCCCTACCGCGGGGAGCCAGGCTTGGCCAGCTTCCAGCAAGCTGGAAAGGTGCTTGTGAATAAGCCCCAGGACCGCTGCGTCAGTCCGGATCCATCAACGCTCGCGCACCCTCAACGAGGCCGATCCTGCGCCGAACTCGAGCGCAAGCTTGGACGGCACGGCA
>JAUILJ010000701.1 GCA_030433055.1 Polyangia bacterium | reverse complement strand
CGGCCACGCACATTCCCACGACCAATCAGCGCCAGATGGCCGCGCTCACGCGCACCCTCACCCCCACGATCATGAATGAGTCCGTGGGGATCTCCCCGAGCTCGCTGCAGATCGTTCGGTTGTTGCAGCTGTGCAGCGCAGTGCTGCCCGTTGGGGCCTTCAGCTACTCCGGCGGGCTGGAGTCGATGCAGGCGCTCGGCTGGGTCGATGACGCAGACGCTCTGGAGCGCTTTCTGGTTCAAACCGGGGAGCGGAGCGTGGCTCGGTTCGACCTCCCGTTGCTCTTGCGGATGCGTGAGGCGCTGATGCGCGGCGACGATCAGCGGCTCGTCGAGGTGTGTCAGTGGCTGGCCGCGGGGCGCGAGACTCGGGAAATGGCGGATCAGGATCGGGCCCTGGGGCAGGCGGCGCTTCGCCTGCTGAGTGATCTGGGGATGGCCGAAGCCCAGCGACACCGCGGGAGGAGCCAACCGAGCTGGGCCCTGGGCTTCGCCATCGCCAGCGTCGCGTGGGAGATCGAGGATCAGCCGGCGTTGCTGGGCTACGGCTTCGGCTGGGCGGAGAATCAGCTTCAAGCGGCGCTCAAGCTGGGCATGCTAGGCCACACCCGCGCTCAGCGCATCTTGCTCGAGCTCGGGGAGCGCTGCGCGGCCTGGGCCGACCTGGCCCTCAGCCTCGATGAACTCGAGATCGGGAGTTCCTTGCCCGGCCTCGCTATCGCGAGCAGTCTGCACGAGGTGCAGTACTCGCGGCTCTTTCGCTCCTAGAAAGATTGCATATGGAAACACAACGTACCTCACCCAACCCTCTGAGCAAGCACGGGCCGCTACGGGTCGGCGTTGGCGGGCCCGTAGGGTCGGGGAAGACGGCCCTGGTCGAGTCTCTGTGCCGTTCGCTCCGCGACCGCACTCGCCTGGCGGTCGTGACCAACGACATCTACACCCAGGAAGACGCACAGTTTCTCACGCGTCACGGGGCGCTTCCCGAAGAGCGCATCATCGGCGTCGAGACGGGTGGCTGTCCTCACACGGCGATCCGTGAGGACGTATCCCTCAACCTGGTCGCGGTTGACGAGCTGTCGACGAGGCTCGGAGCGCTCGACCTGATCCTCATCGAGAGCGGCGGCGACAACCTCGCGGCGACCTTCAGCCCAGAGCTGTCGGACCTCACGCTGTACGTGATCGACGTCGCCGCCGGGGACAAGATCCCGCGCAAGGGCGGCCCCGGCATCACCCGTTCGGACCTGTTGGTGATCAACAAGATCGACCTGGCGCCCCATGTGGGAGCATCCTTGGAGGTCATGGATCGCGACGCTCGACGCATGCGGGGAGACGCTCCGTTCGTCTTCACCAATCTCAAGACGGGTCAAGGCCTGGATCAGATCGTGGACTTCATCGCCAGCCAAGGCATGTTGGAGCTCGCGGCCTCAGAGGAAGGGAAGCTGCCGTGATGCAGATCAGCGACGACGGGTGCTTTGGCGGCTGCGGGCTCGCGGCTCTCGAAGCCCGCGCCAAGCGCGAGCTCGAGCTACTCAGCTACCCCGGTCGCGACTGGGTGCTCCCACGGGAAGCGCCCGACGGAAGCAAGGCGCTGAACGTCCTGGTGATCGGGGGCGGCCAGGGGGGCGTCGCTGTCGCGGCGAAGCTCGGCCTGGAGCGGGTGAGCGGAGTACGTGTGGTCGACGCCAACCCCGACGGCCAGGCCGGGCCCTGGGTCACGTTCGCTCGCATGATCACGCTGCGCACCCCCAAGCACGTCAGCGGCCCTGATCTGGAGGTGCCAGCTCTGACCGTTCGCGCCTGGTACGAGGCTCAGCACGGGGAGGGCAGCTGGGATACGCTTGGGTTGATCCCGAAGGAAACGTGGAACGACTACCTGTGCTGGGTACGGCGGATGTTCGGCGTCGACTTCAGCCCACAGACGCGCGCCGGCGCCATCCACTACGACCCTCGGTCGGGCCTGTTCCGGGTGCCGCTCTCGTCACCAGCAGGTGAGCAGAGCGTGTGGGCCAGGCGCGTGGTGCTCGCGACGGGGATCGAAGGCTCGGGTGACTGGGCCGTGCCCGCGATCATCGAGCAGGCCTTACCGAAGGAGCGCTACGCGCACACGCGCTGGCCCATCGATTTTTCCGCGCTGAAGGGCAAGCGCATCGGGGTCATCGGCGCCGGCGCCTCTGCCTTTGACAACGCGTCGGTGGCGCTGGAGAGCGGCGCCTCCGAGGTGCACCTGTTCTTCCGGCGCAAGCGCCTCGTCACGGTCAACCCGTACCGCTGGGCGGAGTTCGTTGGGTTCCTCAAACACCACGCCGACGCGCCAGACGATCAGCGCTGGCGCTTCGTGCAGCAGATCGTGAGGATGGGCCAGCTGCCGCCAGCGGATACTTTCCGCAGGGCATCAGAACACCCGGGCTTCCACCTTCACCCGGGCTGTGGGGTCGATCGAGTGGTAGCCACCGAACACGGGATCTCGCTCAGTGCGGGGGACCAGAGCTACGATCTCGACTTCTTGATCGCGGGCACCGGCTTCGTGACGGACCTGTCTCGGCGCGTTGAGCTAGGCGAACTCGAAGGCAAGCTCGCGCGCTGGAAGGACGTCTACACCCCTCCAGCAGAGCGAGCCAACGCTGATCTGGAGCGCCACCCTTATCTCGGGAGCCATTTCGAGTTCACGCCGCGCAGCTCCGAGGATGCCTTCGTGCGCTACGTGTTCAACTACACCTTCGGCAGCTGGCTCAGCATGGGCTTCGGCGGCTCCAGCATCTCGGGCATGAAGTACTCCGTGGCTCGGATCGTGGCTGGTATCACCAAGAGCTTCTACACCGAGGATCTGGAGCAGTACTTTCAGGCGCTCGAGCGCTTCGATACGGAGGAGTTCAAGGTCGAATGAGCGGAAGCGGAGAGTCGAGCCTCGCGCTGCGTTCCCGGCGCGTACTGCTGGATGGGCGCCTGGAGCCCGCGACGGTCGTGGTGCGTGGAGAACGCGTCGAGGCGGTGTTGCCTGCTGAAGCGAGCCTCAGCGACGGCACCGAGGTCCAAGATCTCGGCGAGCGCGTGTTGATGGCCGGGCTCGTGGACACCCACGTGCACGTCAACGAGCCTGGACGCACGGACTGGGAGGGCTTCGTCACCGCTACGCGCGCAGCGGCGAGCGGCGGGATCACCAGCCTCGTGGACATGCCGCTGAACTGCTCGCCGGTGACCACGTCAACTCATGCGCTCGACCAGAAGCTCGAGGCCCTCGGCGGCGCAGGCCGAGGCGAGCACGAGCTGTACGTCGACACTGCGTTCTGGGGAGGCGTGGTGCCCCACAACGCGGCCGAGCTGCGCTCCCTCGCGGAAGCGGGCGTGCGGGGCTGCAAGGCCTTCTTGATCGACTCAGGCATCGATGAGTTCCCCCAGGTCGGAGAGGCCGAGCTGCGGCAAGCGATGCGCGAGCTGGAGCGAGCTGGTGTCCCGCTGATCGCCCACGCCGAGCTGGACGTCGGCGCCCCAGCGTCAGCCGGGGATCCACGCAGCTATGGCACCTACCTGAGCTCCAGGCCGCCCGAGTGGGAGATCGCCGCGATCGAGCTGCTGATCAAGCTGTGCCGGGAGACCGGCTGTCCCGTCCACATCGTGCATCTGTCCGCCGCGGGCGCGCTGCCGTTGATCGACGGCGCGAAGCAGGCTGGGCTTCCGGTCAGCGCCGAGACCTGTCCCCACTACTTGTGCCTCACCGCCGAGCAGATCGGGGACGGAGAGACCCACTTCAAATGCGCGCCCCCGATCCGCGAAGCAGCCAATCGTGAGCTGCTGTGGCAGGGGCTGGAGGCCGGGCTCATCGACTGCATCGTCTCGGACCACTCGCCGTGCACCCCCGCGCTCAAACAGCGCGAGAGCGGCGATTTCGGGCGGGCGTGGGGCGGGATCGCCTCGCTCTCGCTCGGGCTCGGGGCAGTGTGGCTCGAGGCCCAGCGTCGTGGCCTGGCGCTGACTCAGGTCGCGCGCTGGATGAGCGAAGCACCGGCGGAGCTCGCGGGCCTGGGGCGCAAAGGCCGCATCGCGCCGGGCTGCGACGCAGATTTCGTGGTCTGGGACCCGGATGTGGAGTACGAGGTGGCGCCTGAAGCGCTGCATTTCAAGCACAAGCTGTCGCCCTACCTCGGGCGCAAGGCGCGTGGGCGAGTGCAGCAGACGTGGCTTCGAGGACATGTCATCTTCGAGGCTCCCGCCACGGGCGGCTCCGACTCGCTGACCACCCAGCGTTTCGGCCCTGCTCTTGGGCGGCCCCTAGTCGACAGGAGATAGCCCTTCATGCAGAGCCACCAGGTTGGCTTCACTGGGCTCCTCAACCTCGCGTCCGAGGCTCTGGGAGCGACAGTACTTGGCAGCAGTGACGAATTCTTCGCCGAGGCCCACAACCTCGTGAAGGACCAGCCCGCTGTATTCCTTCCCGAGGAGTACACCGAGCGAGGGAAGTGGATGGACGGCTGGGAGAGCCGGCGCAAGCGCGGTGAAGGCCACGACCAGTTCCTCCCGGACCAGGCGATCTTGCGGCTTGGTGTGCCAGGCACGGTGCGCGCGATCGACATCGATACGGCGCACTTTCTGGGTAACCATCCGCCCTTCGCCGAGCTGGAGGGCATCGTCGCGCCGATCGGGTCCAGCTACGAGGAGCTGCGCCACAAGCCCAAGGCCAGCGACCCCAAGCTTGGCTGGGCCCCGTTGCTCGGTCAGGTTCCCCTTGGACCTGGGCGCCAGAATCTATTCCTCGCGGATGCGTCCGAGGCGGTGACCCACGTGCGCCTGTCGATCTTTCCCGATGGCGGCGTGGCACGCCTCAGGCTCTGGGGGAACGCCGCGCCGAGCCTGTCGGAAGCCCCGGAGGAGCCCGG
>JAUILJ010000700.1 GCA_030433055.1 Polyangia bacterium | reverse complement strand
GCCGCCGAGGCGCGGGCAGGCGATCTCGTAGACGACGCGGTCGCCCTCGAAGACTGCTTCGTAGGACTGCACATAGCGGCCGCCAAACTTGCCTTCGAAGGACAGAGCTTCGTCATGGCCGGCGACGTCGTTGTCGAACACCTTGGCGCCGTAGCTCAGGCCGTAGCCCGTCTCCGAGGCGATCGTGGGATAGAAGCCCGCGGTGTGATCCTGGTCGAAGTAGAAGAAGTCGATGACTCGCGGCACGACCTTGTAGCGATCGATGCCGGTCAGCAGGATCTCGATCGGCGTGAAGACGATGTCGACCAGCAGCTTGGCGGGGAAGAGCACCGCGCGAGCGGGAAACAAGACGTAGTCTTCGCTCTCCCAGCCGGGCTCCTCCGTGTAGCCTCGCGCCTCGTCAGTCGGCACGTCGGGGCCCTGCTTGCGATCATCGTAGCTGCGGAGTGGCGAACCCGGGCGAGAGCCCGACCGTGGAAATTCGTTTCCGTCGGGATCATCCTTCGGACGATCTGGCTGTTTGGGGGGAGGCGCGTCGTTTGGCTCGGTGGGATCCGGAGCCGACCTCGGTTCCGCGGGCTGCGCACTCGCGCGGGCGCTCGTGAGCCCCGTGACCAGTGCCACCGCGAGGGCTGGTGCCAGCGCCGAGCGTCGAAGTGCCTTGGCCTTTCCGTGTGACACACTCATGGTTCCTCGCACAGCGCGTCTTCGCTTGTGCCACACGTACGGGGCCAAAGAAAGACCTCCGGGAGTAGGCGAAAAGTCGGCCGCGCGAGCGACACGTGCTGGAGCTGCCAAGGCTGCGTCGGTTTCGCCAGAGCCGTCAGTCGGCCGCAGGTGTTGCGCGGGTTGCACCCCAGCGCCTCGCGGTGGGTCGTGACCCCGGTATGGGTCGCCGGCTCCACTGACGGTGTGCTCAGTGACCTTTGCTGGCCGCCTTGCGCCACCGCCTGAGGTGCCTTGACCGCAGCTCCATGCGGCCCGGGGGGCGCTTCGGCTGGGGTGTCAGAGGGGCCGTGTGACTTGGCTCGGTGCCAGAGTTGCGGTGCCGCGCGGTATCGGTATTGTGTCGGCCCCTCGAGGGCTTAGGCTTGCGTGATGGATTGTCCCGCATGCGGCGCTTTCAATTCGAGGCTCGCGGAGGTCTGTGAGGACTGTGCCGCCCCGCTCGACCACACGGAAACGACCAAGCAGAGGAAGCGGCGGGAGCGCGCTCAGGAGCGGAGGCGTGAGCGAAGACGTCAGGACAAGCGTCGCGCTCAGAGGCTCTGGGCGAGTATCGCATTGGGGGTCGCGGTGAGCGTGGGCCCGATCCTCTATGGGCTCAGTCGCTACGCGCTCTACTCGGCCGTCGCTGGCCTTGGTCTGGGCGGAGGCGCGAGCCTCGGCTTCTTGCTGTACGGCCTGGTCGGCCTCGTGTGCGTCCTGGTGCTGGACACGAAGGCCAAGCAAGGGAGCTCTGCCGCATGGGGGACGTTCGTCGTGCTCAGTTTGGTTGGCGTGCTGTGCTTCTGGGCGTCCATCCCTCGCGGCGGATTGGGGCTCACGCCATTCGCCAGCCTGGTGGCGTTGCTCATCGCCGCGGGCTTGCTCAATGCATCGCTCCAGCCCTGACATGCCGGTGAAACAAATGGAAGCAAGGCACGCGAGTTCTGCGCTTGCCTTGGCGGGGCACCCGGGCATGATGAGTGGGCTGCCGTGGGCTCTGTCGGCAGCGGCCGTTCGAAGCGTGTGAGATATGTTCTCCTTCAATCCGATCCGCGTGCGCCGTTTCGAGTCCGTTCCCGCTTTGCCCGAGCCGCTTCGTCCGTTGCTCGACATTGCCAACAACCTCGGTTGGAGTTGGCACCGGGAGTCGCTCGATCTGTTCTCGCGCATCGACCCCAAGCTGTGGCACGCGACGAAGCACAACCCGCTGCTGTTGTTGCGGCGCTGCTCACAGGAGCGCCTCGAGGAGCTAGCCAGCGATGAGTCGTATCTGCTGATGCTGGACACCGTGGTTCACCACTTGACGCAGCACTCGTTGCCCCCGGGGTGGTTCGAAGCGCGGCATCCAAACGCCGACCACTGCAAGATCGCCTATTTTTGCGCGGAGTTCGGGCTGGCTGAGTGTTTCCGCAACTACTCTGGGGGCCTGGGCATCCTGGCGGGCGATCACATGAAGAGCGCCTCGGGGCTGGGGATCCCGCTCACGGGCGTGGGTCTGCTGTATAGCCGCGGCTATACCCAGCAGCAGATCGATCGCGCGGGCATGCAGCACGACTACAGCCCCGATCTGGACCTCTACAACCTGCCGCTTCGTCAGGTCTTGGGCGCCGACGACACGCAGCTGATCGTCAGCGTCGAGTTCCCCGGCAGGGTCGTGAAGCTCGCGCTGTGGCAGGTCCAAGTGGGGCGTGTGCGTTTGATTCTGCTGGACGCGAACCTACCAGACAACAACCCGGAAGATCGGGAGATCACCGCGCAGCTCTACGGTGGCGATCAGGTGACGCGCATCAAACAGGAGCTAGTGCTGGGTGTTGGCGGGCGCCGCGCGCTCGCCGCGGTGGGCATCGAACCCACGGTGCGTCACATGAACGAAGGGCACGCGGCGTTCCAGGCCCTGGAGCAGATCCGCATGACCATCGAGGCGGACAACCTGAGCTTGCAGGAGGCGCTGTGCGCAAACTCGGCGGGCAACCTGTTTACCACGCATACCCCAGTTCCCGCAGGTATCGATCGTTTCCCTGGGGAGTTAGTGCGAGAGTACCTGGCGCCGCTCGCGCCGGGGTTGCGCGTGGACGTCGAAGAGCTGTTACGCCTAGGCCGAGTGAAGCCAGACGACCCGTACGAGGAGTTCTCGATGGCGGTGCTGGCGCTGCGCACGAGCCAGCGCGCGAACGGCGTCGCGAGGTTGCATGGCCGTGTGAGCCGCGCGCTATGGTCAGAGCTCTGGCCGCACACCCCCGTGGAAGACGTGCCTATTGGACACGTCACCAACGGAGTGCACGTGATGAGCTGGATAGGCCACGACCTCGCGGAGCTGCTCGACCGCTACTTGCCGCCTCGCTGGCGCTCGCACCCGGAGGAGCACGACGTGTGGAGTGGCGTCGAGCAGATCCCCGAGGACGAGCTGTGGCGCGTGCATGATACTCGTCGCCACCGCCTGGTGCGCTACCTACGAGGCCTCTACGAAGAGCGCGTGAAGCGAAACGGGGAAGCACTCACGAGCCCCGCCCCCGAGGAGATCTTCGACCCCAACGCGCTAACCATTGGTTTTGCGCGGCGCTTCGCCACCTACAAGCGCGCGGATCTCGTGTTCGCCAATGCGGATCGCTTGCGCAGGCTGCTCAGCGACCCGGAGCGCCCCGTGCAGATCGTCTTCGCGGGCAAGGCTCACCCGGCGGACCTGGCGGGGAAAGAGCTGATCCAGAAGATCATCCGCTTCGCCCGGGACAACAACCTGGAGCGGCGCATATTCTTTGCGGAAAATTATGACATCGAAGTGGCGCGCCACTTGGTGCAGGGAGTCGACCTATGGCTCAACACACCGCGCCGCCCGATGGAGGCCTCGGGCACCAGTGGGATGAAGGCGGCGATCAACGGCGTGTTGAATTGCTCGATTTCTGACGGGTGGTGGGACGAGCGGCCGTCGGCCAACCTGGGCTGGACGATTGGGAACGGTGAGGAGTACACCGATCGCGACTACCAGGATCGGTTGGAAAGCGACCGCCTGTACGACTTGCTCGAGCACCAAGTCGTGCCCTGCTTCTATCAGCGGGAGAACGACGTACCCGAGGAATGGGTGCAGATGATGAAGCGCAGCATTCGCGAGCTGGCGCCCCGCTTCAACTCACACCGGATGATCCAGGACTACGCCGATCAGTACTACGTTCCCGCTCACCTGCACACGCGGCGGCTGGCTAGAGATGACTTCAAGGCTGGCCGCGCCTTGTGCCAGTACCTGGCGACGCTGCGGGCGAACTGGGGCCAGGTGCGGATTGATGAGGCGCACGCAGAGACCCAGAGCCCGATCAACGTGCAGCGCCCGCTGAAGGTAGTGGCCCAGGTGACGTTGCCTGCGGCGATCACGGCGCGCATGATCAAGGTGCAGGCCTGCTTTGGTCCTCTGGATCCGCGTGGCGAGATCACACAGATCAACTCAGCGGATCTGGCGTTGGAGCAGGAGCTGCCTGGTGGGCGCTACCGCTACGCGTGTGAGCTGAGCGTCGACCAGACTGGTGTTCACGGCTTTGCACTGCGCGTGCTTCCCGACCACCCCGACCTGGCTCAGGCGTTCGTCCCTGGGCTCGTGGCGTGGGAGCTTGCGAGCGGACCCGGTGAGTGAAGAAGACGTCCTGAAGCGCCCGCGGCGCGCAGGTGCATGCGCCCAGGGAGATCACCTGCGGGCGGAGCTTGGGGCGCGCTTTGCCCTCGAGGCGGAGGTCCTCGGGTCCGATGACGGCCCACCACTGCTGCTCGTGGCGGGCCTGGGCCAGCAGCTCGCCAGCTGGCACCCGGACCTCCTCGAAGGGCTCGCCCAACGCGGCCTGCGGCTCGTTGTCTACGACCATCGCGACGTCGGGTTGTCCGACCCGGTGCCCGCCCGTGTGGAACCGGACATACCCGCGGTTCTCGGCGGCGACCACTCGAGCGTCACCTACTCGCTGACCGAACTGGCAACGGACGCCATCGCGGTCCTCGACGCGCTCGGGATCGATCGGGCCCACGTCCTGGGACATTCGATGGGCGGAGGTGTCGCGCAGCACATCGCCGCGCGACACCCCGAACGTGTCCGCAACCTCGTCCTGTGGGGAACCTCGCCTGGGGACGGGACCGGATCCATGTCCGCGGAGGTCCTCGGAGCACTCCTGGTCCCGGTCTCGTCCGACGCC